>NZ_SCMW01000070.1:0-14463 GCF_005502845.1 Brevibacterium sp. 2SA
GCGCTGCACACCGAACCACCCCGCCCACCGACACAGTGGCACGACAACTACGCGGTGAACCGACAGTTACGCCCCGAACCTGCGCCTCCCGTGTTCGCGTCGTCGTACTCCGGACGCAGAGTGTCGATGATCGAGGTCGAAATCGACACTCTGCGTCCGGAAGTCCCTGCGTCCCGGGTGGCACCAGGACGGGCACCGACTCCAGGGCGCACGCCGCGCGGATCGCAGCCTGCGTCGGGTCGCCGAGTCACGAGTCGCGGGTCGCGGGTCGCTGCCTGCCTCGCGTCGCCGAGTCACAGGTCGCAGGTCGCCGAGTCACGGGTCGCGGTTCGCGGGTCGCAGGTCGCGGGTCGCAGGTCGCGGATCGCGTTGATAGTTGAGCAATGTGCGCCGCGTTCACGGCGATTGCGCGCCAGGTTCATGGTGATCTGGATGCGAATTTCACCATGAACCTGGCGCAGAACACGGGGATCGCCACGGATGCGGCGCAGAACCGCTGCTCCGTCATGAGCATCTGCGACTCGCTCATCCGCTTCCTCTGCTGCCGCTGTCACAGAAGTTCATAGTGTAGTAATTCACTCAACTTAATGAGTATTGTGTGGGAGGCACGTGAATCTGCTCAACAATCTCACTCAACCTCGCACAACGGAAAGGCGGCCACCATGAGGCAGCTCATCGTCTTAGGCATCGTCGGGCTCATCGCCCAGCTCATCGACGGATCCCTCGGCATGGCGTACGGCGTGACGTCGACGACCCTGCTGCTGGCCACCGGCATCGCCCCGGCGACCGCCTCGGCGGCCGTGCACTTCTCCGAGATCGGCACCTCGCTCGTCTCCGGCATCTCCCACCACAAGTTCGGCAACGTCGACTGGCGCACCGTCCTCATCCTCGCCGTCCCCGGCTTCGTCGGCGCCTTCGCCGGTGCGACGTTCCTCGCCGGACTCAACGGCGACGCCGCCACCCCGTGGATCTCCGGTCTGCTGCTCGCCCTCGGCGTCTACGTCATCTGGCGCTTCCTCGCCCTCGGCGGCGCCCGTCCGACGTTCAAGGGCCGCCCGGGCAAGGGTCTGCTCGTGCCCATCGGACTCGTCGGCGGCGCGCTCGACGCAATCGGCGGCGGAGGCTGGGGGCCGGTCGGCACGACGACTCTCCTGTCCTCCGGACGCCTCGAGCCCCGCAAGGTCGTCGGCTCGATCGACACGAGCGAATTCGTCGTCGCCGTCGGCGGATCGCTCGGCTTCCTCTTCGCCCTCGGCTCTCAGGGCATCGAGTGGTCGATCGCGGGCGCTCTGCTCGTCGGCGGCATCATCGCCGCACCGTTCGCGGCGTGGCTCGTGAAGATCCTTCCGGCCAAAGTCCTCGCGATCGCCGCCGGCGGCATCATCATCCTCACGAACGCCCGGACGATCGCACTGGCCCTCGGTGCGTCGACCCCCGTGGTCTCGACGATCCTCGCGGCGCTGGCACTCGGGTGGATCTCCCTGCTCATCCACGTCGTCCGCCTCGAGCGCAGGGCCCGTCGCGCAGAGGCCGCAACCGAACCCGTCGGCGCCGAGGCCTGAGGCCACGCCTGCCACCCCCTCCGAGGGGTCGGCCGGGCTGGGGTCAGTCAGGCTCAGGTCGTCCGGGCTTGGATCAGTCAGACTCGGGCCGCCCAGGCTCGGGTCGGCCAGGCCCAGGTCGGCCAGGCCCAAGCCGGCCGGGCTCGGGTCGTCCCGGCTCAGGCCTGCCAACCTCGGATCAGCCAGCCTCGCGGGTCGGCACGACCCGCGAGGCGTCAGAGTCGGCGCCACGGTGAGTCAGCCCGACACCACCGCACTGCGCCTGTCGTGTTCCGCACCCTCAGGCGGCAAGACAGGGTGCTACCGAACCGCCGTGCGCGGTAGCATATCGGGATGCGGGTCACGACGAAATCCGACTACGCGCTGCGCGCGCTCATCGAGATCGCCGGCGCTGTCGACGGCGATCCCATCAGCGCCGACGAACTCGGACGCCGGCAGGACATCCCCAAAGGCTTCCTTCAGTCGATCCTCGCCGACCTCCGTCGCGCGGGGATCCTCGTCTCCGTCCGCGGAAAGTCCGGAGGGTGGCGGTTCTCCCGCCCAGCCGCCGAGGTGACCGCCGCCGACGTCATCCGCGCCGTCGACGGCCCCCTCGTCTCCATCTACGGCCAGCGGCCCGAGGCCGTCGAATACGATGACGCCGCCGAATGCCTCCAACAGGTGTGGGTCGCCGCCCGTTTCGCTCTGCGCGACGTCCTCGAGAAGGTGACGATGGCCGACCTCGCGGTCAAGACCCTGCCCCCGGAGATCACGGACAGAGTCGCGATCGAAGACGCCTGGCAGCCGCACTGAGAGCCACCTCGTAGTCCGACTGCCTACCGCCGAGGCGGTCCGCCCGGGTGGTCCCCACACCGGCGTCGCGCTCTCAGGCTTGCGATCCGCAGCCCGACCGCCCCGACTCCCTCACCGCGGTCCGACTGCCCCCGCCGTGACTGCAGTGCGCGGTCCGACCGCCCAGCGCCGGGGCCGCAGTCCCATTCCTGACGGCCTACCGCCAGACCGCGGTGACGGTGCGGACGTCAGCGACCACCTCGGCGACGGCGGCGGAATGGGCGGCGACGATCGGATCGTGTCGCGCAGACTTCTGCCGCGGGCCGAGCTGCGGAGCCCGGGAGACGAGGAGGACGTCCCGCCGGGCGGCCGACAGGGGCATCGGGACGATCTCGATCTCAGGGTCGGTGGGCAGTGAGGACTCGGGGATCATCGCGATCGCCAGACCCGCGGCGATCATCCTGTTGATCGCCGCGTAGTCGTCCATCCGCATCCCCACCCGGGGTTCGAAGCCCGCGGCCAGGCAGAACGCTCGGATCACCTCGTCGATGGCGTCGCCGGGATCGATGCTGAACGCCCACGACTGCGTGACGAGCGCCGCGAAGCCGGGCAGCCCGTGCGGATCGATCGGCACCGGTCCCACGGCCTTGGGCACGCAGAGGAAGAGCTGCTCGGAGTAGAGCTTCCGCGCCGTGAGGCTCGGCGGGATCCACACCTTGTCGACATCGGTGGAGACGAGGAGTGCGAGGTCGAGATCGCCGGCCTCGAGGCGCGAGACGAGCTTCGCGTGCTCGTCCATCGTGACGTCGAGGGCAGCCCCGAGCACCGTCGCCGACGCATCGTCCCCGACCTGCCACCGCGGACGCTTCTGCAGCTCGTGGTGGAGCAGCGGGATGACGCGGGCGCCGACGGTGGGCACGGCCCCGATCTTCACCGGCACCGCCTGCGAATCCCGCCACAGCGCGACTTCGTCGACGAGGCGGCCGGCGAGACCGAGGATCTCCACTGCCCGCGTGACGACGAGGCTGCCGACGGTCGTCGGATGCGAGCCGCGGGGAGTGCGTTCGATGAGGGTCGCCCCGAGCGCGCGCTCGAGATTCGCGAGGTGATGGTTGACGGTCGGCTGGCTCCAGTCGAGCCGCGTCGCCGCTGCCGCAACCGATCCCGCATCTGCGACGGCGCGCAGCGCGACGAGTCCGCGAGTGTCCAGGACTTCCATAGCTCTCCCTCGATGAGTTCAATACTGACTATAGAGCAGGAGAGGAAACTTGCTATTCTCCCCAACGCCGGTGTTCCCTACCCTGAAGGCATGACCGTGCACCAGGACTCCGCCATGCCCGCGACACCCCACGAGGGCGATCGCGCGCGCACTCACGCCCCTTACGCCGACGCTCTCGCGAAGGCCGCCGCCCGCAACCCCCTGCTTCTCCAGACTCCCGGTCACGGCGGCAACGGTGACGGCATCTCCGCAGGTCAGGCCGACTTCTTCGGCGAGAACGTGCTCGCCCTCGACATCCCTCCGCTCTTCGACGGCATCGACCTCGGCGTCGACACCCCGAAGGACGAGGCCCTCGAGCTCGCGGCCGAAGCGTGGGGAGCCCGCCGCACGTGGTTCCTCACGAACGGCTCCTCGCAGGGCAACCGGATGGCGGCGCTGGCCATCGGCACCCTCGGCTCGGGCGTCGTCACGCAGCGCAGCGCCCATTCGAGCTTCATCGACGGCATCGTCCTCGCCGGACTCAACCCGCGCTTCGTCTCACCCAACGTCGATGAGGTCAACGGCATCGCCCACGGCGTCACCCCCGACTCGCTGCGCCGCGCGATCCGCAGCCACCCGGAGACGGTCACGGCCGTCTATCTCGTCACCCCGAGCTACTTCGGTGCGGTCGCCGACGTCGCGGCCCTCGCCGAGGTGGCCCACGAGGCCGGCGCGATCCTCATCGTCGACGCGGCATGGGGTGCGCACTTCGGCTTCCACCCCGACCTCCCGGCCTCCCCGGTCACGCTCGGCGCCGACGTCGTCATCATGAGCACCCACAAGCTCGCCGGCTCGTTCACGCAGTCCGCGCTCCTCCACCTCGGCGACACCGAGTTCGCCGACCGCCTCGAACCGGCACTCGCCCGCGCGTTCATGATGACGGCCTCGACGAGCGAGAACGCGCACCTCATGGCGTCGATCGACATCGCCCGCCGCGACCTCGTCAACTCCCATGACGCGATCACGGAGTCGCTGGCGAACATCCGCCACGCCCGCGCCCAGATCGAAGGGTCGGAGCACTACCGGCTGCTCTCGGCCGACTTCCTCAGCTCCCCGGACGTCGTCGACATCGACCCGTTCCGCCTGCCCATCGACATCACCGCGACCGGCCTCGACGGGCACACCGTCCGCAAGCGCCTGGCCGAGGACTTCGGGATCTTCGCCGAGATGGCCACGGCCACGACGCTCGTCGCGCTCATCGGACTCGGGAAGTCCCCGGACATCAGCCGTCTCCTCGACGCCCTCGAGCAGCTGCGCCTCGAGAACGCCGAGGCCGGTATCCACGCCGAGGTCGACGGGTCGATCGAGCAGATCACCGCACCGGCGTCCGAGGACGACGCTGCGGTCGAGATCCCGCCGCTGCCGGCGGCGGGCGACCTCGTCATGCTTCCGCGCGATGCGTTCTTCGCGGAGTCCGAGGTCGTCTCCGCCGCCGAGGCGGCCGGCCGGATCAGTGTGAGTTCGCTCGCCGCGTATCCTCCCGGGATTCCCAACGTCCTGCCCGGTGAGGAGATCACCCAGGAGACGATCGACTTCCTCCAGGCGGTTGCGGCCAGCCCTTCGGGACACGTGCGCGGCAGCGTCGACCCCGAGCTCGCGAACTTCCGGGTCGTCGTTCCCTCGCATGCTCACGACGCCTGACGGCGACAGCATCCACCACATCGACGGCGCGCACGCCGGGGCGGGAGTCCCGGCGTGCGCGCCGCTGTCGTCAACCGGGCGACCACCTCGGCGAGGGCCTTCCCACTCTTCGGGAGCCGGGACGGCGGCAGGCTTCCCTGACGGAATCATTCGTTTCACCATGTGACCCCTGTCACAATTCGGACGTGAATAGGATCACGGCGATCTCCATGGCGACACAGCGCCGCTTGCCGCATGAGAACACCGAAGCGCGGGTGCGAAATCCGCATCGGACGATCCGCCTTCTGCGTGATCTGGTTCACAATTGCTGTTGACAGTGCTTGCGCACAGCGCAAAGATGAACTCCATTGCCTTGACGCCGCCGGCCGTTGCCGCGGCGTTTTCATCTCAGTCAACGTGAGGAATCAGCAATGACATCCGGCCACACCGAACCGAGCGCGGAGAGCAGAAAGCCCTTCCGCATCAAGCGGCGGTCGACGAAGAAGAAGCGCTTGGAAGCCGACGACTGCATCGTCGTCGAGCCGAAGTCCATCCGCACCGCGATCGGCGGCACGACCGTCGGCAACTTCATGGAATGGTTCGACTTCGGCGTCTACGGCTACCTTGCCGTGACGATGACCGCCGTCTTCACCGAGGGCATGGATCCGCAGATGGGACTGCTCGTCACGCTGCTCGGTTTCGCCGTGTCCTTCCTCGTCCGCCCGCTCGGCGGCATGGTGCTCGGACCGCTCGGTGACAAGATCGGACGCCAGAAGGTCCTCTTCTTCACCATGGCGACGATGGCGACGGCCACGGCGCTCATCGGCGTTCTGCCCACCGCCGCTCAGGTCGGCCTGTGGGTGATCATCCCCCTCTACATCCTCAAGATGATCCAGGGCTTCTCCACCGGCGGCGAGTACGCCGGTGCCACCACCTACGTCTCCGAGTTCGCCCCCGACAAGTCCCGCGGCTATTGGGCCGCCTGGCTCGACGTCGGCTCCTACCTCGGCTTCGCCGCCGGTGCCGGCACCGTGGCCATCACGAGCGTGGTGACCACGAGCATCTGGGGCGAGAACGCGATGGTCGACGGCGGCTGGAGGATCCCGTTCCTCGTCGCCATCCCGCTCGGTGTCGTCGCCATCTGGTTCCGGATGAAGATCCCGGAGACTCCCGGCTTCGAAGCCGCTCAGGAGGAGGGCCTCGTGACGAAGAGCGCGGACGATCCGTTCGCCCGCCACGGCCTCATCGGCGTCGTCCGCCACTTCTGGAAGGAGATCCTCATCGGCATCGCCATCGTCGCGGGATCGCAGACGGTGGGCTACGCGCTGACGAGCTTCATGCCGACCTACCTCGAGGAGACGGTCAAGGTCTCGAACATCCAGGCCGCCGCCGTCACCATCCCGGTGCTCGTCATCATGTCGATCTGCCTGCCGCTCATCGGTCGGCTCTCCGACAGGCTCGGCCGCCGGTTCGTCTTCGGGCTGGCCGCAGGCATGACGATCGTCCTCATCGTCCCCGCCTTCGCCGTCATGCAGATCGGCGAGATGTGGGCGGTGACAATCGCACTGTTCATGGTCGCGCTGCCCGCGGCGTTCTACATCGCATGCCTCGCCTCGACCCTGCCGGCGCTGTTCCCGACGGCGTCGCGCTACGGCGCGATGGGCCTGACGTTCAACCTCGGCGTCTCACTGTTCGGCGGCACGACGCCGCTGTTCAGCCAGGCACTCATCGACCTCACCGGGAACTCGTACATGCCGGCGTTCTACATCATGTTCTTCTCGGTCATCGCGCTCGTCGCCGTGTTCTTCATGCGCGAATCCGCGCACCGGCCGCTGCTCGGGTCGTTCCCGACGGTGTCGTCGCGCGAAGAGGCCGTCGAGCTCGCCAAGGGCCAGGACGAGAACCCCGACATCGACCCCGAAACTATGCCGATCGGCGCCGGGAAGTGAGTACGTCGACGACGCTCAGTCAGAGCTGGTGATCTGAACTGAAGGGACGAGGCATCGTCCGAGCAGACGCGGTGTCGTCCTAGCGCGTGCGGCCCCGTCCGGGACGGCCCGGCTGCGTCTGAGCAGACTTCGCTGACGTGACCAGGCACGACGGACCAGCACAGGGCATCGCCCCTTCCGCGCAGTGCGCGCGGGAGGGGCGATGTCGTGTGCTGAGAGGTCCGGCGGTGCCGTTCACTCCGAGACATCCGAGGCCGAAGCCTCGGTGCGCTTGTAGAAGTAGAGGTTGCGGGTGACGAGATCGGCGACCGCGTCGGGCTGGTTCGCTTCGATGAGGTCGACGATGTCGATGAGCTCCTTCGCCGAGGTGACTGCGACGCTCTCGACAGCACGTCCCCTCACCGAGGCGTCCGAGCTATCAGCTCCGACCCCGGCGCCTGTCCCCGCGCTGCGGGATCCCGCTCCTGGAGTCGCGTGGGCGCCGGTTCCCGCTCTGCCGGATCCCGCGCCGCTGGACCTCGCGCTGCCGGGTCCCGCGTCGTCAGTTCCCGCGCCGCTGGATCCCGCGCTGCCGATCTCCGCTCCGCCGGGTCCCGCATCGCTGGATCCCGCGCCGCCGGGCCCCGCGTTCGCCGTCGGGAGATGACCGATCCGGGACTGGTCGCGCAGCCGCAGGCTGATCTCGGCGGCACGGCGTCCGAGCCCGAACGCGAGGAGCGACTCGTGGAACCGGCGGTCATGGGTGTAGAAGGCGACGAGGTCGCCGGCAACGGCCGCGGCCACCGTCGCCTCGGCATGGGTGCGCAGCCGACGCAGCTGATCGCGGATCGCCTCGCCCGTCCCCGCAAGGGCGCTGTCTCCCGTCCCCGCAAGGGCGCTGTCTCCCGTCCCCGTGGGGACGTTTCCGCCACCGCTTCTCCCGTCGGCGCCCTCGAGGTCGACGGCCCCAGAACCGCTGGCACCCGCAGCCGACCCCGCACTGCCCTCGCCCGCAGCAGACCCGGGCCCCGCCTCGGCGAGCCGATCGCACAGCTGCCGCACCGCAGGCACGGCGAGGAGGACGCGGATGCGGATGATCTCCTCGAGGTCGGCCTCGGTGATCGGGACGAGGCGGAAACCCCGGTTGGGCACCGCCTCGACGGTGCCTTCGGTGACAAGTGCCATCATCGCCTCACGCACCGGGCTGAGCGAGATGCCGAGCTGCTTCGCAAGCCCGGCGGCCGAATAGATCCGATCCTCGGCGAGCTCGCCCGTGGCGATCGCGTCGCGGATGATCGAGAGCGCATGCTCACGCAGCGAAGGCTGCTTCGCTCGGTCCATGCCATCGCCCCCTGCCGTCCTCTCCTGCCAGAACTATTGACAGCATAGCCCGGAGAATCCACGATGGAAGACAGGTAGTCGGTAATCGATTACCTACCAATCAGTGTGAGAACTGCAGCCCACACCAGTACTGCAGCCCGCACCAGCCCGACAATCCGTTCCAGCCCCGCGGCCCGCCTCATTCCGGCACCCCGCTCCGGCTCTGGAACCCGTTCCTGCGATGGAGGAGGAATGGACGACCCGCTGCTCCAGCCGTACGACCTCGGCGGACTCACCCTGCGCAACCGCATCGTCTCGACTTCGCACGAGCCCGCCTACACCGAGGGCGGCATGCCGACGGACCGGTACCGGCTCTACCACCGGGAGAAGGCGCGCGGCGGTGTCGGGCTGACGATGATCGGCGGGTCCGCGATCGTGTCGAAGGACTCACCGGCCGCGTTCGGCAACATCGACCTGACGACGGACGAGGTCGTCCCCTGGCTGAGCGCGATCGCCGAGGACTGCCACGCCGAGGGCGCCGCGGTGATGATCCAGGCGACGCATCTGGGGATGCGCTCGTCGAACTTCGCCGGGGACTGGCTGCCGCTCGTCTCGCCGTCGCGGACCCGGGAGCCCGCGCACCGGTCGTTCACGAAGGCGCTAGAGGACTTCGACATGGACCGGATCGTCGCCGACTTCGCGGCCGCGGCCGCTCGGGTCGCCGCGGCCGGGTTCGACGGCCTCGAGATCATGCACGCCGGCCACCTCCTCGACTCCTTCCTCGCGTCCTGGCTCAACGAGCGCACCGACGAGTGGGGCGGCGACCTCGACGCGCTCATGCGCTTCCCGCTGCGCGTCATCGACGCCGTCACCGCCGCCGTGCCCGCGGGCTTCCTCGTGGGCATCCGGATGGCCGTCGACGAACTCCGCGACGACGGGATGCGCGAGGACCGGGCGACCGACGTCCTCGAGACGTATGCCGCCCACGGCATCGGATTCCTCAATCTCAACGTCGGCACGATCAGCTCCGATCGGGTCCTCGCCGAAGCGATCCCCGGGATGGGCACGCCCTCGGCACCGTGGCTCGAGACGTGCCGTCGGATCCGCAAGGCCATCGACATCCCCGTCCTCCACGCCGCCCGGATCGCCGACGTTCCGACCGCGCGCTACGCGATCGAGGACGGCTGCCTCGACCTCGTCGGGATGACGCGGGCACAACTGGCCGACCCCCACCTCGTCGCGAAGATCACCGAGCACCGGGAGGACGACATCCGCCCGTGTGTGGGCGCGAACATGTGCCTCGACAGCATCTACACGTCCGGATCGGCGACGTGCATCCACAACCCCGCGACCGGTCGCGAGGCCGACCTGCCGCAGGAAGTGCCCGCGCGCTCCGTCACCGAGGCCAAGCACGTCGTCATCGTCGGGGCCGGTCCCGCCGGCCTCGAAGCCGCCCGCGTCGCCGCCATCCGCGGACACCGGGTCACCGTCCTCGAAGCCGATTCCGCGCCCGGCGGTCAGGTCCGCATCGCCGCCCGGTCCGAGCGTCGCCGCGACCTCATCGGGATCGTCGACTGGCGGGTCCAGCAGTGCCGCAAGCACGGCGTCGATCTGCGCCTCAACACCTATGCCGACGCCGAGGCGGTGCTCGGCCTCTCCCCCGACGTCGTCATCGTCGCCACCGGGGGCATCCCCGACTCCGGCGACCTCGCCGCGTTCGACGTGTGGGACGTCATGGACGATCACCTCCGCGGTCGGCAGCGCGTTCTCGTCTTCGACGACCACGGGGCGTACCCGGCCCTCGACGCCGTCGAGCGGCTCGCCCGCGCCGGCCAGCACGTCACCTATGTCAGCCCGGAGCGGACGATCGGCATCGACGTCGGGTCGATGAACTCCCCGGCCTACCTGCGGACGTTCTCCGAATGCGGGGTCGAGGTCCGCCTCGGCGAGCGCCTGACGGCGACGCAGCCGCACGGCACCGGGGTGCGGGCGGTTCTCACCAGCGAATACTCGGACCTCGAGGCGGAGATCGAGACGGATGCCGTCGTCGTCGATCACGGGACGCTGCCCAATGACGAGGTCTACCTCGAGCTGCGTGACCGGGCGTCCAATCGTGGGGAGATCGACCTCGCTGCGTGGGTGCGCGGGCAGCCGCAGCCGGGTCCATCCGCCGAGGTGACCGGGTCGTTCGCGCTCTACCGGATCGGTGACGCGGTCGCCTCCCGCAATGTCCATGCCGCCGTGCTCGAGGGCCTGCGGGTCGGGATGGGGCTGGGTCGATGAGCAGGACGGACGACGACCGGGGAGAGCGGAGCGCCATGGGGACCGTGACGACGGTCGACTACCACACGGCCGGTGAGCCGTTCCGGATCGTGCCGGAGCCCCCGGTCGACATTCCCGGGACCACCGTCGCCGACCGGCGGGCGTTCGCGATCCGCTCGGCCGAGGTCGACGGACTGCGGCAGCTCCTCTGCTTCGAACCGCGCGGACACGCCGATATGTACGGCGGCTTCCTCGTCCCACCCGATGACGACGGCGCCGACTTCGGCGTGCTCTTCTGGCACAAGGACGGGTTCTCCACCGCGTGCGGGCACGGCACGATGGCCCTGGGCGTCTGGGCGATCGAGTCGGGGCTCATCCGGGCAGACGATTCCGGGACCACCGAGGTCGTCATCGACGTGCCCTCGGGCAGGGTCCGGGCTGCGGTGCACACGGACGAGACCGGCGGGGTGACCTCGGTCGACTTCGTCAATGTGCCCAGCCGCCTCGTCGCCACCGGCCTCCCGGTGACGACGGCACGGGGCGAGGCCTCCGTCGATCTCGCATGGGGCGGGGCGCTCTATGCACTCGTCGACGGGGATGCGCTGGGGATCACGGTCGAACCGGACCGCCTCGGCGAGCTCATCGCCCTCGGACGCGAGGTCAAGGCCGCACTCGCCGGGCATCCGGCCACCGCGCACCCGAGCGATGACCGCCTCAGCGGCGTCTACGGGACGATCATCGTCAACCGGCTCGGCACCACCGACGATGGTGAGGTCTGGCATCGCAACGTCACGGTCTTCGCGGACGGTCAGGTCGACCGCTCACCCTGCGGTTCGGGGACGGCCGCGCGCATCGCAGCGCTGAGCGCGACGGGCGAACTCGACTCGGGGCAGACGCTGCTCCACGAATCGATCGTCGGCACGCGGTTCCGGGCCAGGGTCCTCGCCGAACTCGACGGCGGTGACGGCAACGGGGACAGTGACGGCAGCAGGGAGGCTGGGCGGACTTCCGGCAGCGGGGCCGGCTGGGGAGCCGGGACCAGCTGGGGCACTGCCGGCGGCGTCGTCCCTCTCGTCACGGGCACCGCCCACCGGGTCGCGACGTGCACCTTCGAGGTCGACCCGCGGGACGATCTCGTGCCGGGATTCGTGCTGCGCTGATCACCGCTCGATGACGCTGGTCACCGCTCGATGACGAGGTCGCTGAGCGGCGTCGAGCAGCACGGCAGGAACCTGCCGGCCGCGATTTCCTTCGGACGGATCCCTCCGGCGTGGCGCATGTCGACCTCGCCGCTGAGGAGTGTCGACTTGCACGTCCCGCACATTCCCGCTCCGCACGACGAGGGGACAGGCAGACCGGCGGCGGCCGTGGCCTCGAGGACGGTGGTTGCGACATCGCATTCCACCCGGGTGCCGCTCGACGCGAAGTCGATCGCAAACGTCGCGCCGGGCGCGACCGGGACCACCGACTGCTCGGCTCGGCGCCTGGCCAACCGGGCAGTGGGTGCGGAGCCGAAGACGAACGACTCTTCGTGCACTCTCCGGGCACCCACCTCGGCGAGGAGCGGACGCACGGCGTCCATGTACCCGACGGGGCCGCACACGAAGGTCTCGCGATCGCAGGCATCGGGGGCCGCCTCGGCGAGGATCTCCCGGCCGATCCGCCCGCGCGGGCCCGTCCATCTCTCCGCGGCCGCATCCCGAGAGCAGTGCACGACGACGCGGACTCCCGGGACGGTGGCGAGCTGGTCGAGCTCGGCCCGGAAGACGATGTCCTTAGGTGTTGAGGCGCTGTGGATGAGGACGATGTCGACGGGGTCCGGCATCCGGTGGGCCAGGAGTGCGCGGATCATCGACATGATCGGGGTGGTCCCCGAGCCCGCAGAGACGAAGAGGTGCTTGTCCGCAGGGTGGAAGCTGGTGCTGAAAAGTCCGTAGGGGCCGTCGACGTGGAGCCTGTCGCCGATGCGGAGGACGTCGTGGAGATGCGTCGAGACGGCACCGCCGGGCACGCGCTTGACGGTGAGGGTGAACGTGTTCGTGCCGAACGGCGCCGAGGAGATCGAGTAGCAGCGCTCGAGACCGAGCTCGGGCACGCGCACCGTGAGGTACTGCCCGGGTTCGAAGTCCGCGGAGGTGAGCCACGGTGCGCGGAGTTCGATCGTGATGATGTCGTGGGTGACTCGGGTGATCCCGACGCATTCGGCGAGACCGGTGATGCCATCGGCCTCTCCGGCCATCGTCGCGGTTGCGACGGCACCGATCGCGGCAGCGGCGGCACCGGGCGCGGTTGCGACGGCACCGGGCGCGGCAGCGGCGGCACCAGGCGCGGTTGACTCAGCGGTGCTCACTGCGACGGCACCTGCGGCTGCCGCGGCAACCGACGATGCGGAGGCCCCCACACCCGCACCCCGCGCCGGCACGCGGAACGTCGCCTTGCTCGCCGGCGCCCCTGGCCGCAGGTCTGCCTCCAGGGGAAACGGTGACCTCACGTACCTCATCGCCCGTTCACCCTCTCCCGGTGCGCCGTGAGCCGTTCGATGTACCACGTGCAGAACTCATCGAGGTGCACCTCGGTGGGCGCGTACGGTCCGGGCAGGTACGCCGGGGACGACACCCCGAGCTGCCCGCGCTCGCAGAACGTCGCGTCCTGTTCGTTCGTCTTCATCCACACCGTCGTGAGGTTCTCGAGGTCGTAGTCGATGCCCTCGACCGCCTCGGCGTCGACAAGCCACGTCGTGCGCACGAGCGTCCGGTCCGCGGCGAGGGGGACGAGGCTGAAGGTGACGATGTGGTCGCCCATCGCGTGGAACCACATGTTCGGCTGGACGTGGAGGGAGGCGCGTCCGAGGGTGAAGGTGTCGAGGTCGCCGAGCAGCTTCGCCGAGGCGGCCGCACCGTCCATCGTGTACGACTCCCCCATCCCGTCGAGGGCTGCCCGTTCGATCCTGAACCCGGTGGGGCGTCCGCTGAGGTCTTCGACGAGGGTGTAGGGCACACCGTTGCGATCGCAGTTCTCGTGCAGGCGCGCCTCGGCGTCGAGGAAGCGCTGGTAGGCCGGCTGCAGGCGAGTGGGGATCTCGTCGGGGGCGTAGCCGTAGGTGGGGAAGAAGGTGCAGGTGAGCTCCGGGTGGCCGGCTTCGCAGTGGTAGCACTCGCGGTTGTTCTCCATGACGAGCTTCCAGTTCGAGTCCTCCATGAGGTCGACCTGGGCTGCGACCTTGGCCCCGGCGATGTCGTGGGGTGCGATGTAGGGGGCGATGACGTCGGCGACCTCGGCGATGTCGTCCGGCGGCGGCCCGAGGCAGATGAAGATCAGCCCCGCGATGACGCGGACGCTGACCGGACGCAGGGAGAAGCACGCGGGATCGAAGCCCGGTGCCTGCGCCCCGGCGGAGATGAGCTCGCCGCCGGGGGTGTAGGTCCACTGGTGGTAGCTGCACACGATGTTGCCCACCGACCCGGCGAGGTCGTTGAGCAGCCGGGTGCCGCGGTGCCGGCAGACGTTGTGGTGGGCGCGGACCTCGCCGTCGTCGTCGCGGATGACGATGACCGAGTACGTGCCCACGTCGATCGTCACGTAGTCGCCGGGGTCGGGCACCTCGGCGACGGTGCCGACGAAGATCCACGTCGAGGCGAAGATCGCTTCGACGTCACGGGCGAAGAACTCGGGGCTGATGTAGAACGGGGCCTCGAGGGACCAGCCAGGGCGGCGCTCGTCGATGAGCCGGTCGAGCGCGCCC
>NZ_SCMW01000071.1:0-14328 GCF_005502845.1 Brevibacterium sp. 2SA
CGTCTGCGGGCGGCCCTCGACACCTTCCCGCCCTACATTCCCGGCCGACAGCCGCAAGAGGTCCCGGGGCTCACACCGCTCAAGCTCTCCTCGAACGAGAACCACCTCCCGCCGCTGCCGGCCGTCAGCGAGACGATCGCTCAGCACATGTCATCCCCCGCTTCCTACCCCGACGATGCGGCCACCGCCCTGCGCACGGGACTGGCCGACCGCCTCGGCGTGAGCGTCGACAACCTCATCGTCACCACCGGTGCCAGCGAACTCCTCGTCGCCCTCACCCAGATCACCTCCGATGCGACGACCGAGGCGATCTACCCGTGGCCGTCGTTCGAGATGTACCCGCAGACGACGGGGCTCGCCGGTGCCACCCGCATCGAGGTGCCGCTGCGGCCCGATGGCACCCACGACCTCGAGGCGATGGCGCAGGCGATCACCGAGGCGACGACGCTCGTCATCCTCTGCTCCCCGAACAATCCGACCGGACCCGCTCTGCGCGAGACCGAGGTCAGGGAGTTTCTCTCCCAGGTCCCCGATCGCGTGCTCGTCGCCCTCGACGAGGCGTATTGGGAGTTCGCGACCGCCGAGGGCGTCGTCGACGGCCTCGGCCTCGTCGCCGACTTCCCCAACGTCGTCCTGCTGCGCACCTTCTCCAAGGCCCACGGTCTCGCCGGACTGCGCGTCGGATACGCGGTCGCCGCTGCCGGCGTCATCGCCGGCCTGCTCAAGGCCGTCATCCCGTTCGGCGTCACCGACCTCAGCCAGGCGGCGGCCCTGACCTCGGTGCAGCACTGGGATGAGGTGATGGCCCGCGCCGCCGAGATCGCCGAGCTCAGGGACTGGTTCGCCGCCGAGCTGCGGGGCCAGGGCTGGGACGTGCCGGAGGCACAGGGCAACTTCGTCTGGCTGCCACTCGGTGAGCTCTCCGACGCCTTCGAAGAGGCCGCCGTCGCCCGTGCGGTGGCCGTGCGCAACCTCGGCGACGGGGTGCGCATCAGCATCGGCGATCGTGCCGGTCTCGACCGGGTCCTCGAGATCACCGCGGACTTCCGCGCCGCGCACTTCGCCTGAGCGCCGCGGGCGCGAGCGCCGCAGGATCACAGCGTCGCAGGGTCAGGGCACTGCGGGCTCACAGCTCCGCGAGCTCGAGGGCGATCGCGACGGCATGGACCGTGTCGGGTCGGGAGAGGTCGCGGCCGAGGAGCCGCTCGATCCGCTGGACCCGCGCCCGCACCGTGTGCCGGTGGATCCCGAGCTCGGCGGCCACGGCGTCACGGACCCCGCCGGAGGCGATGAACGAGCGCAGGGTGACCAGCAGATCCTGACCGTCCTGCGAGGCGAGGAGCGCGCCGAGGACCTCATCGACGAAGCGCACCGCCGCTGCCTCGTCGATCACCGACAGCAGCGCCCTGACATCGGAATTCACTGTCTCGTTCTGCGTCCGCCACACCGTCCACGTGTGATGGACCTGCGTCAGCGGCAGCGACTTGACGAACAGCCGGTCGACTCCGGTCACCTCGGCGACCCGGGCGACGAGGGGATCCCCGGAGTGGAGGACGCCGATCATCGACCCGGCCCGGGCGGTGAGCGTGCCGCCGCCGAGATCGCCGAAGAGCTGCTCGGCGACGTCCCCACGGACTCCGCCGACGATCGTGAATTCGGCACGCGAGAGCGCCGGGGTGCCGGTGCGCTGCACCCATTCGGCGCGCGCCTCGGAGGCCGACAGGGTGGTCGAGAACAGCGTCGACTCCCCGGCGCGCGGCGGCTGGTCGATCACCGAGAGGCCGAGGAGTGCGGCGGCGGTCGCGAGCAGCAGTCCCCGGGTGCGCGAGGCCACCGCCGCGTCCCGCCCGGCAAGCAGCCACCCGCTGACCCGGTCGTCACCGATCGGCACCGCCTCGAAACGCCCGCCGACGGCACGGAGCAGCCGCGGGGCGAGTGACGTCCCGACCGCCTCGGCGATGAGTTCGGCACGCACGTCGGTCG
Source organism: Brevibacterium sp. 2SA (assembly GCF_005502845.1). Lineage (NCBI taxonomy): Bacteria > Bacillati > Actinomycetota > Actinomycetes > Micrococcales > Brevibacteriaceae > Brevibacterium > Brevibacterium sp. 2SA. The sequence goes on from NZ_SCMW01000071.1 coordinate 1,984, forward strand.
GGGCGTTCTGCCCGGTCAGCCCCCTGCCGGTGGGAGAGACGAAGTGGACTTCGGAGCCCAGGGCGGCAGAGACCTCGGCGACGAGCGCGGCCGGACCCTGCCGCGCGAGCGCGGTGGCGAACCGACGGCCCGCGCTGCCGGCCCGGCTGACCTCACGGTTCGACTCCTCCTCCCGCATCCGCGTGAACGCGTCGACGACGGCGACGAACGGCACGGGTTCGGGCACGCCGAAGAGCGCGAGGTCGTGAGCGCGGGCGTGGGCGATGAGCGAGGGCGGCAGCTGCGCCGACGGCAGGTCGCGACCCAGACCGATCCCCAGCGCATGGACGCCCACCCGCTTGAGTCTCGCGATGTAGTCGCCGGCCGAGTCCGCGGTGAGATCCTGACCGACGCCGATCGTCAGGAGCACCTCTCCCCCGGCCAGCCATTCGTCGACCTCCGGCAGCTCGGAGGAGTGGACGATCGTGACCTCCCGGTTCCTGGCTCCGACCGGGTCGACGGCGATCTCGAGGGCGAGTTCGCGCCGCGCCCACAGCTGTCCCAAGGTGACCATGACGCCCAGTCTATCCACTGTGGACATCTGAGGGTCCGCTCCTGTCCAGACTGGATATCTGTGACGGGGATGACAGGTCCTAGGCTGATGGCACATCAGTCCCGAACCGCGCCGGCTTCCCCGGCGTCGTGCCAGCTGCAAGGAGAGTCAATGCCGTCTCAGCCCCTCGGCCCTGCCGACTACAGCCAGACCCCGCGCTTCGCCGGACCCCCGACCTTCGGACTCCTGCCCCGCCTCGACGAGGTCGAAGCCCAGCGCCCGGGCGAGAAGATCGACGTCAAGGTCGTCGGCATCCCCTTCGACGCCGGTGTCAGCTACCGGCCCGGCGCCCGGTTCGGGCCGGCCCACATCCGCCAGTCCTCGAAGCTGCTGCGCCCCTACAACCAGGCCACCGGCGTCCACCCGTTCACGTGGCAGCAGGTCGCCGACTGCGGTGACTTGGGCGTCAACCCCTTCGACATCGAGGAGGCCATCGCCACGGTCGAGGAGAACGCCGACGCCCTGCGCGCCGACGGCGCGAAGGTCCTCACCCTCGGCGGCGACCACACCCTGGCCCTGCCCAATCTGCGGTCGCTGCACAAGACCCACGGCAGGATCGCCGTCCTCCACTTCGATGCCCACCTCGACACGTGGGACACGTACTTCGGCGCCCCCTACACGCACGGCACCCCGTTCCGCCGGGCCAGCGAAGAGGGGCTCATCGACCTCACCGCCTCGATGCACGTCGGCATCCGCGGGCCCCTCTACGGCAAGAAGGACCTCGAGGACGACGATGTGCTCGGCTTCCAGATCATCCGCAGCGACGACTACCAGTTCACCTCGGTCCAGGACGTCGTCGCCCGCATCCGCCACCGCCTCGGCGACGCTCCCGTCTACCTCTCGATCGACATCGACGTCCTCGATCCGGCCGCCGCCCCCGGCACCGGCACTCCCGAGGCCGGCGGCATGACGAGCCGCGAGCTGCTCAATACGATCCGCGGCCTGCAGGGGCTCAACGTCGTCGGGGCTGAGATCGTCGAGGTCGCTCCCGCCTACGACCATGCGGAGATCACCGGCATCGCCGCCGCCCACGCCGGCTACGAGATCCTCTCCCTGTGGGCGGCCGACGCCAACGGGATGACCGAGCCCTCGGGGCCGAGCGGAGGAGTCCACAGTGCCTGAGGCCGATCGCTTCCGCAACGGCGGCAGGGCCGTCGTCGCCGCACTCGCCGCCCACGGTGTCGACACGATCTTCGGGATCCCCGGCACCCACAACCTCGAGTTCTACCGGCACCTGCCGGAGTTCGGGATCCGCGCGGTCACGCCCCGCCACGAGCAGGGCGCCGGCTACGCGGCCGACGGCTACTTCCTGCTCTCGGGCAAGCCCGGGGTCGTCATCACGACCTCGGGACCGGGGCTGACGAACGTCGTCACCGCGGCGGCGACGGCGTATGCCGAGTCCCGCCCGATGCTCATCCTCTCCCCGGGTGTGCCGACCGGGCTCGAACGCGCCGACATCGGGATGCTCCACGAGACGAAGGACTCCTCCGGGGCGCTGTCGCACCTGCTCGTGTCCTCCCAGCGCACCCGCACCGCCGAAGGTGCGGCCCAGGCCGTCGCCGAGGCGTTCGCACTGTTCGCGTCATCCCGCCCCGGTCCCGTCCACATCGAGGTCCCCCTCGATGTGCTCGAGGGCGACTGGCACGGCAGTGTGCCCGCGCCGATCCCGGCGCGGCGGCCCGGACTCGACCGCCAGGCCGTCACCCGTGCCGTCGACGCGATCGGCAAGGCCTCCCGTCCGCTCATCGTCGCCGGCGGCGGCGCACGCTCGGCTGCCGCTGAGGTCCAGGACCTCGCCGAGGCGATCGATGCTCCCGTCGTCACCACCGCCAACGGGAAGGGCATCGTCGCCGAGGACCATCCGCTCTCGCTCGGATCGAATGTCCGCTTCCCGAGCGTCCAAGCCGAGTCGGCCGCCGCCGACGTGCTCATCGTCGTCGGCTCCGAACTCGCCGACTCCGACCTGTGGGGTGGTGTGATCGGCGCGCAGACGGCTCCCGGGGTCCGCGACGACCGGGCTGAGCAGGTCGTCATCCGCTGCGACATCGACCCCGACCAGTTGGGGAAGAACCTCCGCGGGGACATCCTCGTGTGCGCCGATGCCGGCGAGTTCCTCTCGGCTCTCATCACCGCGCTCGACGAGGCTGGAGAGACCGGGTCGGGAACCGCCTCGGCGGGGGAATCCGGAGCCGCGCGCACGGCTGGACTCAAGGAATCCTGGGCCGAGGATTTCGATGTCGAGTCGATCGGGGCACGGGTGACCCGCCTCATCGCCGACGGTGCGGGATCCGATGTCGTCATCGCCGGGGACTCGTCCCAGGTCACCTACGACGGGACGGTTCACGCGCTCGAAGCGCACACCCCCGATCAGCTCCTCTACATGCCGGGATTCGCCACGCTCGGGTACGGGATTCCCGCCGCGATCGGGGCGAAGCTCGCCGCACCGGACCGCCCGGTCGTGTGCCTCCTCGGTGACGGGGCGGCGATGTTCTCGATCCAGGAGATCATGACGGCGACCGAACTCGGCCTCGGGATCCCCTTCGTCATCGTCGACAACGGCGGGTACGCCGAGATCGAAGCGCAGATGGTCGACCGGGACATGACGCCCTTCGCCGTCGAACTCGCGCGCCCCGACTTCGCGAAGCTCGGGGAGTCGATGGGCGGGGTCGGGGTGGCGATGGCCGAGTCGCAGATGCCGGCCGAGCTGCCCGACGCCGTCGCCGCGGCACTGTCCCGCACCGTTCCCACGATCATCCACATCACCGTCGGCACCTGAGCCTGCGGACCTGAAGATCTCAAACGGAAAGAAGGAGTCACCGTGGACTCACTCGTAGTCATCGTCTACCTCGCCGCAATGGTCGGCTTCGGCATCTGGGGCCGATTCAAGGCGAAGAACCAGGACGACTTCCTCGTCGCCGGCCGACGGCTGGGCGGACTGCTCTACACGGGCACGATGTCCGCCGTCGTCCTCGGCGGGGCCTCGACGATCGGCGGGGTGGGCCTCGGCTACACCGCAGGCCTGTCGGGGATGTGGCTCGTCTTCAGCATCGGCCTGGGCATCATCCTGCTCTCGCTGCTCTTCGCCCCGAAGATCCAGAAGCTCGAGATCTACACGGTCTCGCAGATGCTCGAACTGCGCTACGGCAAGGGCTCACGGCTCGTGTCGGGGGCGATCATGACCGCGTACGGTCTGATGATCTCGACGACGTCGACGGTGGCGTACGCGACGATCTTCCACGCGCTCTTCGACCTCGACAAGTTCTGGTCGGTCATCATCGGCGGCGGCATCGTCATCACGTACTCGATGCTCGGGGGCATGTGGTCGATCACGCTCACCGACTTCGTCCAGTTCCTCATCCAGACCGTCGGCATCTTCCTCATCATGCTCCCGCTCGTCCTGCAGCGGGCCGGCGGCCTCGGCGAGCTGTTCTCCGTGCTCCCACCCGAGCAGACGTCCCCAGTGGGCATCGGCTGGCAGGCGATCCTCGGCTACATCCTCATCTACACCCTCGGTCTGCTCATCGGCCAGGACATCTGGCAGCGCGTGTTCACCGCCCGCACCCCGGCCGTCGCCCGCTGGGGCGGGCTGTCGGCAGGCGTGTACTGCCTGCTCTACGCCGTCGCCGGGGCGCTCATCGGCATGGCCGCGCTGCGGATCGTGCCCGGCATCGCAGTGCCCGACGATGTCTTCGTCGCCGTCGTCGATGCCTCGATGTCACCGGTCGTCGCCGGCTTCGTCCTCGCCGCGGCGCTCGCGGCGATGATGTCGACGGCCTCGGGGTCGCTGCTCGCCGCGTCGACCGTGTGCCGGCAGGACATCGTCGAGCCGCTGCTCGCGAAGCGCCAGATCGTGCCGGTGGCGCAGACCGCTGAGAGGGCGGACGGTGCCGATGCGGCGACCTCCGCTGGCCCGACGCGCACGTTCGCTCAGTCGCTCGTCCGCGAGACCGGTGATGAGGTGCGCGATTCGCGCATCTATCTCATCGGACTCGGCATCGTCACCCTGGCGCTCGCGCTCATCATGCCGAGCGTCGTCGAAGCCCTCACCGTTGCCTACAACCTGCTCGTGGCCGGGCTCTTCGTGCCGATCCTCGGCGGACTCGTCTTCCGCCGCGGCACCATCGTCGGCGTCATGGCCGGCATGATCCTCGGCTCCGTGACGACGATCGTCATCATGATCACCGTGGACATCTACGCCAACGAGGCGATCTACTTCGGCCTGCTCGCCTCGCTGCTCGGCTACCTCGTCGGCTCGCTCGTCTCGAAGCCGACGTCGCCGGAGATCATGGCCGCGTGGCGGGAGCGTCTCAGCCGGTAGGGGGCGGGAGCGGTGGTCAGTGTCGGCCGGAGCCCTTCCGCTTCGGCCGGCAGACCTCCCACACCGCGTAGGCGATGAGGAGGCCGGCGACGATCCAAATGCCCGTGCGCTTCTGGTCGGGAGTCGTCAACTGGGCGACGTAACCGACGAGAGGGACGTGGTAGCGGACGACACCGCGCACCTGCACGCTGCGCACCGGGTCGGGGTCGGGTGCGTTGTTCGCGTCGCCCTGCGTGCGGTAGACGGTCTCGCCGTCCACCTCGGCGACGTCGATGATCCGGTGGGTGATCATGTCGTCCGTGCCCGGTCTGCGCAGGTACGTGATGATCTGCCCTTTCGTGAGCCCCTGGGTCTGCTCCGGCCGCAGGGGTTTGACGACGACCTGCGACCCCGGCGGGATCGTCGGCTCCATCGACCCGGTGAGCACCGTGAGCGGCACCCATCCCATGGCGAGCGGCACGACGACGGAGGCGAGGAGCACCCCGATGATCGCGGCGAGCAGCACCCCGCACAGCCAGGAGATGACCGTCCGCAGGCGACGCTTGGGTCGAGGCCGTCGCATCGGGTGAGCGTCAAGGTGCGTGGGGGCGGCGCCGAGGCGGTCGGCACGTCCGTCGGCGTGAGAAACCTCGGTTGCTTTCACGGTCATATCGTCGTCTCTCCCCTCTCAGCGCGGGGTCGGCGGGCGCCGGCGATGAGGACGGCACCGAGCCCGATCGCGATGCCCGCGAGCGCGGCGAGTCCGGCGCTCTCAAGACCGGTTCGCGGCAGCGCCCCTCCCCCTTCGCTCGTGCTCGTCGCCGAGGCGTCATTGGCCGTCACCGCCTGCGCCGAGGTGGTTCCGCCGGCGGCCACGTCAGCGTCGGTTCCGTCGGCGTCGGCGGTGTCGTCGGCACCGGCCGTGTCGTCGGCACCGGCACTTGCGGTGTCGTCGCCTCCAGCATCGGAATCGGCCGAGGACGCCGCATCCGCTCGGACGTCGGCCTGCGCATCCTCGGCTGCGCATTCGTCGCCGGCGCCGACCCCGAGGGTGAATCGCAGCGGCCATGTGCGCCTCTGCGTGTCGTTGTCCCGCTCGTCGACCGCCGGCAGTGCGACGTCGACGGCGAGAGTCTCGCGGGCACCGGGCGCGAGGGAGCCGAGTTCGATGCTCGTTCCGACGATGTCGCGGTAGGTTCCCTCGGCGACGGTGCGACCGGCCCACGTGATCGTCACCTGGAGGTCGCGGTCGGGATTCTCCACCGGCGTCGTCTGCGGTGCGACCCGGAGCGTCGCGGTCACCGGCACCTCGGCGATCGAGCGGATGGCCAGTGCATCGTCGGCACCCGCACCGGGGGCGAGCAGCTCGGGCACATCGGGGAAGGCCCGGGCGAGATCGCCGGGCGCGGTCTCCTCGCCGCCGTCGGTCTCGGACACCCGGATCGCGTCATCGATCGATGACGGACAGGCAGCCGCCGAGGCGGGGACGGGGACCAGGGCGAGCGCCCCGGCAACGGCGAGCGCGATGAGCACGGTCACCGTCCTGCGCAGCGCCGTCGCGGCCGGGAGGACATCGCTGATGCGCTGAACTCCTCTCATAGCGACGCCAGACTGACGCTGCAGGTGGGGAAGATGCTGAAGCGCTCGCGCTTCATCGACAGGGTGTACACCGGCGATTGGGTGGCTCGTTCGCCGTTCGGGCCGGGCACATGAGTCCCGGCTCCCCCGGTTCCGCGGATGACGAAGGTGAACGTCAGGTCGTAGCCCTCTCCCACCTCGTACGGCTGGCGGACGACCTCGACGCTGGTGCCGGTGAATCCGGACCCCACATCGGGAATCGGCGCGTAGGACCCGTAGTTGCCCGGGTTCGAGCCCTGCAGCTCCCGGGCCGTCTTCGCCAGTCCGCTGTAGGCCGCCAGCGTCGACGTGTTCACCGAAAACGTGTGGGAGAGGTCGAAGTTGTCGGTCACACTGCAGGCACCTGTGGTGTTCGATCCCGTCGCCACCGTGACCACGGGTCGCTTCACCGTCGCGACGACGCCACGGCACTCCTGTGCTGCGGTGGCCCCGGCCGGGCATGCCGCCCTGTCGCCGGGATTCGGGCCGAGGGCGCCGTGAGGGTAGAGCTCGGCGCTCTCTGCGCTCGAGAGACCGTCGACGCGCCAGTTCACAGCGAAGCGGAAGTCGAACTTCGCTCCCGCGGCCCCGACGAGACGCTGATAGAGGAGTTGAGTCGAGTTCGATTCGACGCCGACGACGATCTTCTGGCTGGCTCCCGGCGCGAGCGTCCAGCTGAGGTTCGCCTCCGGGAACTGTGTCGTCGTCCGTGTCGTCGTCACGCTCGAGGCGATCTGCTGCTTCGCACCGGTCCGGTCGACGACGTACGCCCGCGCTTTCCCCGATGCCTGACCGGTGTTCGCCCCGGTGAGTGCGACGGATCCGATGGCGACGGTGGCGACCATCGCCGTCGGCGATGAGTTCGTCACCGTCAGCGAGGTCTCGTTGGTCTGCCGATCGAACCAGTTCCAGTCGCCGTAGTCAGGCGTGATGACACCCTCGGTCGTCGCCGCAATCTGCTGTGAGGACAGGGTCGCTCCCGAGGAGTCACCGGCCTCGTCGAAGTACCGTGCGAACGTGGCACCACTGGGCACGAGCGCGACGGCGACGACCACGGCGACGAGGGCGAGCACGCACACGGCGGCGAGCACGCGGTGCCTCGGGCGCTGCCTGTGACTCATCGGTCCTCCTGAACGGCTTGCACAGTGATGTCGGGAACTGTGACGTCGCCGAAGGCCGCGGCCCAGTCTCCGGCGCCGACGGGTCCGGAGAACTCGAGTGTGCGCTCCACAGTCACGGTCTGCGCACCGGTGAGCACACCGCCCGGTGTCACCGTGTCCTCACTCGTCCACCCTGGTGAGGGGGTCTGCTGCAGCGGCGTCACCGTGATCGCATACCGCAGATTCGTCCCGGTCGCGGTGACGTCGAACCGGGATTCCACGGTCAGTCGGTCACCGCGCATGAAGCGGAAGTCCCCAAGCTGCGCTGCACTCGCCTCGGCGCAGTGCGCAAAGCCCTGTGGAGCGGTGCACGCAGTCAGCCCCTCGAAGCGGGTGTCGGTCGGATACCTGCCGAGGACCCGATAGGCAACGTCGCTCGAGGCGATGGCGAGTTCGCCGGAGGTCACCGTGATCGGATCGTCGGCGAAGCGCAGCTCCTCATACCACCTGGCACTCGTGCCGAGCCCGCTCGAGAGCAGCACCAAGGCGGCCGCCAGGGCCACGATCACGCGCACTCTCATCCGACAGCTCTCATCCGGTCACCGCAGTCCTCCGGCCGTTGCTGCGGGCCGGAGGACTGTCCGTCAGCGGTCGTTCTGCACCAGCTGCAGCTTGATGTCGCCGGTGTTGAAGGAGTAGTCCGTGTTCTGGTTCTCCTCGCCCCACCACTGTGCGGTGTCGGTGCCGGGGTTGTCCCGGTTGAGGGAGTTGTCCACGGAGTCCTTGAACTCCTTGAAGTAGATGGAGAAGCCGACGTCGAAGGTGTCGCCGTCGTTGGCGGCGGTGAGCACGATCGGGTCGCTGCTGCCGTTGACGGTCGCCTTGAGCACGGCGAAGTCGTCGTCGACGAGCTGCGCGAGGGCTCCGGTGGGCACTGCGGTGAGCGTGGCCCGCAGGTTCTTGCCCTTGATGTTCGTCACGACCTGCGAGCTGCCGGTGCACTCCATGGTGTCGCCGGGCACGACGAGGTCACCGGGGACGACGTTGTCGCCGCCGTTCGCCCACTGGCATGCGAGGTTGTCGATGGCGAAGTTGAGCTCACCGGACTGGACGTTGGCCGCCTCGTTGCCCAGAGATGCTTCGTCGTACCAGCGTGCGAAGGTGAGGCCGCCTCCGATGAGGAGGACTGCGGCGGCTCCGCCGGCGAGGACGGCTTTCTTGTTGACATTCATCGATGTGTCGCTTTCCGGCAGAGGATATTGCCAATAAAGGGTGTCGGAATGAGAGGGAGGGTGCGGGCAGCGCGTTCTCGATAACGCATACCTGTCACAATGAGATTAACATTCATTTCAGTTAGTAACACACTGTCGTTATCGTTTCGCAACCTTGGATGACTCTTTCATTGCGTGCATCACTCCTGCAATGACAATGTTGTCAAACAATTCATTTGTCAGAAGAGATGACGATCACCATGCCTGATCACAAGGCCACTGACCATCCGACTCGGACTCTCTCCCACGCTGCCACCACGGCGCAGTCGCGACTGAGGAATGCCTCGTGAAAGGCATCCGGAAAACCGCAGACGACATTACGACAAGGCCACTGGAGATCTCGGAACTCACCACGGCTTCCGTCGGAGTGCGCCGCCTCACCGGCGAGCAGATCGCATTTCCTGGGACTGATCAGGCATTTCGCAAAGTGATTGAAAAGTCTATTTCCCACTTTATCATCACGCATTCATGGTTCTGTTCAATGGGAATTCAATCACCGTTTGCCAGTCTCCCCGGAACGCATTCATCGAACTCGGCATGGTCCCCCGGACTTGGCACCGGTGCCCGCTGCGTCCTATATTCGTACCTGTCAGGTTCCCGACGCTGCGCCTCATCCAGCGCCCCAGGAGCCGGTGCTCGAAAAAGGAGCGCGAAGCCGCACGCGAGACATATATGGACGGCTCTCCATATCTCGCGAAAGGCACCCTCTTGGCGCACACCTCGGCGCACGTCGCGCACACGCTCGCCCGCCACATCGACGACGTCTTCGGACTCATGGGCAACGGCAACGCCCACTTCCTCGATGCCCTCCTCACCTCCACCTCGGCGACCTACACCGCGGTCCGGCACGAAGCCGGCGCCGTCGTCGCCGCCGATGCCCACTTCCGCACCTCGGGTCGCCTCGCCGCGGCGACGACGACCTACGGTGCCGGGTTCACCAACACCCTGACCGCGCTCGCCGAAGCCGCGCAGGCCCGCGTTCCGCTCGTCCTCGTCGTCGGCGACGAGCCGACCTCCGGTCCCCGTCCGTGGGATGTCGATCAGATCGCGATGGCGTCAGCCGTCGGAGTGCGCACGTACACGGTCGGGCGGGTCGATGCCGCTGCCGCGACGGTGACGGCCATCGAGCATGCCCTGACCTACCGGGTGCCTGTCGTCCTCGCGATCCCCTACGACGTCGCGACGCTCGAGATCGGCGAGATCCCCGAGGTGCCGGGTCCCGGCAGGCCGGGTCCGCTCGCGCCCGGCGGTGAGTCTGCCGACGCCGCCCTCGACCGTCTCGCCGCGGCCTTGGCCTCAGCGCAGCGTCCGCTCCTGCTCGCCGGTCGGGGCGCGTGGCTCTCCGGTGCCGGCGCCGCCCTCGGGGACCTCGCCGAGGCGGCGGGCGCCCTGACCGTGACGACGGCGCTGGGACGCAACATCTTTCCCGCGCCCGAGCACGACCTCGGCGTCGCCGGGGGCTTCGGGGCGCCTGCGGCGATGGACCGCGTCCGCGAGGCCGACGTCGCCGTCGTCATCGGTGCTTCGCTCAACCAGTTCACGATGCGGTTCGGGGAGCTCTTCGGCCCGACCACCTCGGTGTGGCAGATCGACGTCGACGACCGGGCGACCCACGCCCGCGTCGGAGGCTTCATCCGCGGTGACGCACGGCTGACGGCGGAGGCGCTGACGGAGCGCCTGCGGGGACTGACCGGTCCGACGGATACGTGGCGGGGCCGGGTCGACACCGCCGCTGATCGGGTCTATGACCAGGGTGGGGAGTTCGGCTCCGACGGTCGTCTCGATCCGCGGGCCGCTGCCGCTCGCCTCGGCGAGCTCATGCCTGCCGAGCGGGTCGTCGTCTCCGACGGCGGGCACTTCATCGCGTGGGCGAACATGTTCTGGGAGCCGGCTGCACCGGAGCGGATCGCCATGGTCGGCACGGCCTTCCAGTCGATCGGGCTCGGCTGGCACAGCGTCGCCGGCGCCGCCCGGGCGAACCCGGAGGCGACGATCGTGCTCACCACCGGCGACGGCGGTGGGGTGATGGCGCTGTCGGACCTCGACACGGCGATCCGCTCGGCCGGCGGCCGGGGCATGGCCGTCGTCTTCAACGACGCCGCCTACAGCGCCGAGGTGCACCTCTACGGGCGCAAGGGCCTCGCCGCTGCCCCGATGCTCATCGACGAGATCGACTTCGCGGCGCTGGCGACCGCGGCCGGTGCCCAGGGTGTCGTCGTGCGCTCGCTCTCCGACCTCGACGTCGTCACCGAATGGGCGGCGACACCGGTCGAGCAGCGACAGTTCCTCGTTCTCGACCTGCGCGTCTCGGGCACCGTCGTCGCGCCGTATCAGGAGGAGGTCATTCGCGTGAACTCGTGAGGGGTCGGGTTCGACCGACCCCGCCTGTCGGGGTCGATGAACCCATCCCGCCCGCGGGGCATCATGGGACGACAACGGCCCCGGCAACTCGGATTCAACCGAGCGGCCGGGGCCGTGACATGAGTGGAGATGGCGGGAATCGACACCGTCAAGCCGCTCACCAGACGAAACGTCACCGGACCCCCGCGATAGGGGCTGCATGGGGGCCGAACGTTATCTCACGCCGCCTCCCACTCATCCGCCACCGAGCGCATCTGGGATGCCATTCACTCAATGTCAGCTGCTCCAGCTGATCTCTAGAAACGCTTAGGTCACCGACAGTGCATCGGCCTGCTCACCTTTACACCGTGACGCCCTCCACTTCTCGACAGGCCGGGAGTCGGCTACGAGTTGCCGCGCGTCCGCGTGCCTCGGCCGACAGTGCGTATGGTTGCGACCCGGAGTCAGGTGCGACAACATCGTGTAGGCTCACCCACTCGAAAAGCAGCCTCCCCAAAGTGTCCAATATGTAAGCGACGTGGCTCAACTCGATACGCACCACGCGGCACCAGTTGGACCGGATACGGGTGGTCACCAAGTCCGTGGACGCCCCGTCCACACCAAGGCCGGTGACGTGATCGACACCAGAGCATTGCGCACGATCCGCCCGAGCGTGGATTCCCTCCAGCGGCACGCGTTCGACCACACGAGCGTCTGACCCCACGAACCGGGTGCAGTTGGGAGAGGAATCCGACCGCACCCACCTGGGAGAGATCGGGGTAATCCGACAACGGCCCTTCCCTCCCATAAGGTGTTCCTGTGGGCACCCACTAGACACCAGGAGACAATATGACCCCCATCCGCATTGGCGCGGCCGCTGTAGCCGTTGCCGCACTGACCCTGACCGGTTGCGGCAGCAACGAACCCTCCAACACCCCCGCAACCACACGGGCCGCCGTCCCGTCCGCGACGGAGACACCCGTCACCGACGAGGAAGCTGCCGCCGCGACCACGACTGGGGTGTGACACTTCTCGTAGACAGTCGTTACCAGGAAGGCACGACAGGGAATCATGTCTACGAATCGCAGGACGTTCACGCCGGAGTTCAAAGCCGACGCGGTCCAGTTG
>NZ_SCMW01000072.1:0-13843 GCF_005502845.1 Brevibacterium sp. 2SA
CAACTGGACCGCGTCGGCTTTGAACTCCGGCGTGAACGTCCTGCGATTCGTAGACATGATTCCCTGTCGTGCCTTCCTGGTAACGACTGTCTACGAGAAGTGTCACACCCCACGATTCGGGCTCATCAACCGCATTCCTGGGATGGGATTCCTGACCACCTCTTTCGCGGGCACCAGACGGACCGCGCTGAGGACTGCGCGACGGGCGGGTCTCGACAATCCCGCGACTAATCGACCGGTTCGAGCCCAACGAACTTCATCCGGTCCTCGCCGTAGAAGCATGTCTGCAAGGCGAATGAACCGTCGAGGCCAAGCAGGTCGTCGGTGGTCGCCCAGGTCTTTGGCGTGTGGCGGATATCAACCACTTCATACACCTGATCGCTGCCCTCGACCTGCACCCGTTGGCCTATCTCCCAGGGGAGCAGGACGTCGCCTTGACAGTTGTTGTGGGCTGCCCATACCGGCGGAACACCCTCCCGCTCGTAGGAACTCATCTCCGTGAACGTTCCGTCGCAGCCGTCTAGTTCGTGCACGCCACCCGTGGCGCCCAAGTCCACGGTGGGCAGGTCTCCGAACGCGTCCTCCCGCGCGGCATGGATGCTTCCCGTCACCGCCGTCTTCACCGTCCCGTACACATACTCGACCCGCTCCGGCGCGGCGAGAAGGCCTACCAGCACCGCCCCGCCAGCGAGGACGAGGACCGTCCCCGCCGCCGCGCCGAGGGTCCCATGCCAGCGCCGCGGCGGCTGCTTGCTCCGTCCGACTGTCTCCCGCATGCTCCGAACCCCGTTCCGCGCGTCGACCAAAGCTCATGCTCGACTATCCATCATAGTTACTATCTAGCATAGTCGTATGGTTCAGCCGGTCTTCGCCGGCCGCCGTGAGGTAGCCGCCTCCCGGCCGGCCCGTGACCTCTGCGGCCTACACGGCCCGAGAGGAGTGGGCTGCGTGAGGAGCGATCGGCGGGCGCTGCACAACCCTGCGGAGAGTCCGCTTGCCTCTGTCGCGGAGACCTCGTTCGCGACGCTGCGATGACAAGAGTTGAGATCGAGATACCCCCGGGGGTATGTTGGAGTCATGGGTGCGACCGAGATCAGGCGAGAGAACCCGACCCGGGTGGTCGAGGAGAGCTCGGTGCTGATCCTGGGCCTTTGGGCCGACCACCCGCTCGACGGCGTTCCTGACCGTCGGAGGAGTTTCGCCTATGTCTGACCAACAGCTCACCTGCGCCCCGGCATGCCGCGCCGGCGTATGGGCGCGGCTGAGCCGTGGAGCCGTCGCCCTGATCGTCGGCTCGTTCGGTGCGTCCATGCTGTCGACGGACCCGGCGATCGCGGTAGTCGCCGGCGTGATGGCCGCCGTCATCGCGGTCATGGCGGTCACGGGAACATGCCCGACGAACTGGCTCACCACTGGTCGGCAGTCTCAGACGCCGCAGCACACACTCGACATCCCCGATGCCCGGCAGCACGTCGACCTGACGAGCGCCCCCGTCCCGAACAGGAGTTCTCATGTCCACGAGTGACCCCGACGCCCAGCGCCGCATCCTCAACCGGCTCCGCCGCGCCCGCGGCCAGCTCAACGCCGTCATTGACGCGGTCGAAGGCGGCGGGTCGTGCCGGGAGGTGGTGACCCAGCTCGCGGCGGTCTCCTCGGCGCTTGACCGTGCCGGGTTCGCGATCATCTCCACCGCGATGAAGGACTGCATCGCCGACCCCGACGGCACCAACCGTGCCGACGACATCACCACCGAGGAGCTGGAGAAGCTGTTCCTCACGCTCGCCTGAACGAGCGATCCTCACGACCAACCGACAGACAGCCCTCGAAGGAAGAAGCAATCCATGTGCCGAGCTGTGACCTGTAAGACCTGCGGCAAGACCACCTGGGCCGGCTGCGGCCAGCACATCGCCGAGGTCAAGCGCACCGTGCCGGCGGGCCAGTGGTGCCCCGGACACGACAAGGAGAAGGAGAAGGCACCCGCGACGGGCGGGTTCTTCGCCCGCCTGTTCGGACGATGACAGGCGCCACGCGCCACGACTCGCCCTCTCAGAATCCTCAGGAGTTCTGGGAGGGCCGCTACCGGGACGCCGAGCGCGTGTGGTCGGGCCGCCCGAACCCTAGCCTGGTCCACGCTGTGCAGCACTTGGCTCCGGGGAAAGCGCTGGATTTGGGGTGCGGGGAGGGCGCCGACGCGATCTGGCTCGCCACCCAGGGCTGGATCGTCACCGGCGTGGACATCTCCGCCACCGCGACCGCGCGCGCACGCCGCGAGGCTCAGCGTCAACAGGCCAGCGCGGCCACCCGGTTCGTCACCGCCGACCTGGCACGGTGGGAGCCGGACGACGGCCCCTACGATCTGGTGACCGCCAGCTTCCTGCACTCGCCTGTCCCGCTCCCGCGCATCGCGATCCTGCAACGCGCAGCCACCGCGGTGCGCGCCGGCGGTCACCTCGTGGTCCTCTCCCACGCCGCACCCCCACCCTGGGTCGACGCCGCGGATCATCCCGCGCACAGCTTTCCCAGCCCGGCACGACAGTTCGTGGAGCTGAACCTCAACGAGCACGACTGGCTCGTCTTGAGCATCCAGACGCACACCCGACACGCCACCGCACCCTCCGGCGAGGCCGCCGAGCTGACCGACGGGGTGCTTCTCCTCCAGCGCCGGTGACCGGCTCGTCCCGGCGCGGCGGACCCGCTGTGGGGCGGCTTAGCCGCGGGACATCGCGGTCTGGACGGTGGCTTCGACGTGCAGCGTGGTCGAGTCCAGCAGCGGCAGTCCCGGCACGTCGTCGGGGCCGACCAAGAGGATGATCTCGGTGCATCCGAGCACGATCGCCTCGGCCCCGGCCGCGTGGAGGTCTGTCATGACCCGGATGTAGGTCTCCCGAGACTCTGGCCGGAACACGTGTCTGGTCAGCTCGTCGAAGATGATCTGATCGACCGTGGCCCGGTCGACGGGCTCCGGGGTCAGCACAGTGAAGCCCGCTCGCTCGAGTCTTCCCCGGTAGAAGTCCTGTTCCATCGTCGGCGCGGTGCCGAGCAGTCCCAGCCGGGTCACCCCGAGGTCGGTCGCTGCGGTCGCGACCACATCGGCGATGTGCAGGAACGGGACGGTGATCGCCGCCTCGATGACGGGCGCGACCCGGTGCATGGTGTTGCTCCCGCAGGCGATGAAGTCCGCTCCCGCCCGCTGCAGGCCCCGGGCTTTGCCTGCCAGATACTGTCCGGCCTCATCCCAGGCTTCGGCGCGCACGCATCGTTCGATGACGCCGAAGTTCACGCTGGACAGCACCAGCTCGGCTCGCTCATGCCCGCCACGCAGCTCGTTCACGCGGTCGTTGATCCGGCGGTAGTAGTCCACCGTCGCGACGCTGCTCATCCCGTGCAGCAACCCGATGGTCCTCATCGGCGCTCCATCTGCCACCTTCTGGTCCGGTCAGATGCGGATGTAGGCGGCGCCGGCCAGTTGCGCGTGGACGATCGCGGTGACCGCGGAGGGGACGGTGCCGACCTCGGGTCGCAGCTCGCCGGGGTCGATGCCGCGCCGTCCGAGCCCGACGCTGCACGCGGCCACCTCGGTGTGCTCGGGCACCTGGACGGCATCGGTGCCGGTCAGGCCGGCCAGTGCCGGGCCGTTGACGACGACCCGCACCCGCACTCCCAGGCCGGCGGCGTGGAGTCCGGCGGCGGCGTCCAGCGCCCGTTGCACGTCGGCGGGGTCGTCGGCCACGTGCAGGATCACCTCACGAGGGTTCTCATCCATGGGCTTGGTTGTTCTCTCTTGTTCTGGCGGGGTCAGGTGGCGCAGCCGGTGAGGGCGGCCGAGACGTAGGGCAGGTGGACGGCGGCGGCAAGGGCGGCCATGCCGACCAGATATGCGGCGATCGCGACGGCGGGCAGGGCGCCTGCCAGCCCGGCGCTGGGGTGGACGAGGTGGCGGATGCGTTCGGGACCGGCGGCGTGGAGGGCGACCGGGCAGGAGTGCTGCGGCATGGCGGGGTGGGTGCGTTCGCCGAGCTTGACCAGGGCGCTGACCAGCGCCGGGGTTCCTGCGTGACGGCGGGCCTGGTCGTCCGCGGCGATCTCCAGGTAGTGCGGCAGCGCGTCGGCGGCAGCGCGGATCAGCGGCACCCACCGCAGGTAGGCGGCGATGCTGTCCACCAGCGCGGTGATGAGGTGGTGGCGTTGGTGCAGGTGGGCGTGCTCGTGGGCCAGCACGGCGGCCAGCTCGCCCGGCTCCAGCGCGCGCACCGCGCCGGTGGAGAGCACGATCCCGCCGTGACGGGCGGGGAAGGTGAGCGCGAACGGGTGCTCGGCGTCGACCAGTGCCACCTCGTGTCCATGCAGGAGCTGCCGCCGCGCGCCGTGCAGCAGCGTGCGGGCGGCGTGCCGGGAGCGGGAGCTACGCCGGGACATCTGGCGGGCAAGCCCTGCTCCCAGGGCAAGGGCCAGCGCCACCGGCAGGGCGAGCAGCAGCACCGCGGGCACCAGGGTGTCGGTGGTGTCGGCGGCGAACGGGTTCGCGGCGCTCAGGCACCGTTGGCAGACCTCGGCCGCGCGTTCGGGCAGCAGCGCGGGGCCGGCTCCGGCCCAGGCCAGCACGGGGCCGATCGCCAGCAGCGTGACCAGCCAGACCCCGATGCCGCCGGCGACGACCACGATCGCCAGGCGCGGGACCCGCACCAGAGCGGGGGCCGCGTGCCGCAGCAGAGCCGGCCCGAACACCGCCAACGCGATCAGTCCGGCCGAAAGCGCCACCGTGAGCATGCCCACGGTCATGGCATGTCTCCCCGGTCGCGGCGTTCCAGGTAGTCGCGCAGCAGGTCCAGGTCGTTCTCGGGCATCGAGTCCACGAACTGCAGGATCGAGGCGGCCCGGTCGCGGCTGGCCTCCAGCACTTGCTCCATCAGCCCCGCGGCGTGCTCGTTCCTGCTGATCTTGGCGCCGTACCGGGTGGACCGGTTCTGCCTCGTGATGGTCACCAGGCGCTTGCGATCCAGGTTGGTGAGCACGGTCGCGATGGTGGTGTAGGCGGGGTCGGAGGGCAGGTGCTCGATCACTTCGCGGACGGTGGCCGGGCCGTGGTCCCACAGCACGTCCATCACCTGCGCCTCCAGCGCCCCCAGGCGCAGCAGGTCGCCCGAGCCCCCATCGGCGGCCTTCATCGCACAGCCGCCACCGGCTCGGGGCGGACCGGGCACGCGACCTGCCCGCGCAGTCGCCACACCAGTGCGACGCCGGTCAGGATCAGCGCGCCGAGCGCGAGGAACGGCTGCACGGGAGTGAACCAGGTGATCGCTCCCGAGTACCCCAGCGCCAGCAGCGCCAGCTTGTTGCACACCGGGCACCCCACCGCGAACCACGCCAGGATGCCGCCGGCCATCCCCATCCGACTGCTGCGCCGCGCCTGCACCTCATCGGCCGCGTCGGTGGCGGTGCTGCCGTCCTCGCTGACCACGTTCGCCTGCTGCTTGTCCGCGGCGGCGCGGTACGGGCGGACATAGGTGGCGACCAGCATGCCCGACAGCACCGAGGTGACCAGCCACACCGGATAGTTCCACCACACCGGCGGGATGTCTCGACCGAACACCGGGTTGGGGATCAGCACCGTCGCCACCCCGATCACCACCGCGACGACCGCCGAGGCGGCGATCGCGACCAGCACCTGCCGGCCCGTCCACCCTCGAAGCGCCTGGACCGCCAACCGGAAGCTTTCACCGATGCCCTGGCGGGATCGAGTCGTGGGAGAGGTCATGGAACCCATTCTGACATGACTCGACTACCACGCATAGTCGACTATCTGAGATAGTAGAGATCGGTGCCCGCGACAGTGACAGGAGAATCCCTATGCCCACCGAGACCACGAACCGCCCGAAACCGTCGAACCGTTCGAGGTCGTCATGGGTCGTGCCGGTCGCCGTGTTGACCCTGGCTGCTGTCCTGATCGCCGTGATCGTGGCGGTGAACTGGGGTGGCACGACGGCCGAGGAAGGGGGCTCGCCGTCGGATAACGGCGCGCCGACGGAGGTGCAGAACCCCGAGCAACCGGACCTGTCTGCGGCCGAGACCAGGGACGAGGCGGACCTGCTCGCTGCCGGGCCCGTGGATGCGCCGGTAGTGCTCGTGGTGTTCTCGGACTATCAGTGCCCGTTCTGCGCCAGGTGGAGCGAGCAGACGCTGCCATCGATGATGGAGCACGTCGACGCCGGTGACCTGCGGATCGAGTGGCGCGACATCAACGTGTTCGGTCCCGCGTCCGAGCGCGCAGCGCGGGCCTCGTACGCCGCCGCCCTCCAGGGGGCGCTCTGGGAGTACCACGACGCCCTGTTCGAGGACGGGGAGCGCAGGTCCGAGAGCGAACTGAGCGAGGAAGCCCTGATCGCCTTGGCCGGCGAACTCGGTTTGGACACCGAGCAGTTCACCGCCGACCTGGGCTCGGAGGAGACGGCGCAGGTGATCGCCGCCAACCAGCAGTTCGGATTCGACCTCGGCGCCACCTCCACCCCGATCTTCATCCTGGGCGGACAGCCGATCGTCGGGGCGCAGCCCACCGAGATCTTCGAGGACGCGTTCCAGACCGCGCTCGACGCGGCGGAGTGACCCCGCGTGGACATCGGACTGCTCGCCGCGTTCGCCGGCGGCACGCTCGCGCTGCTGAGCCCGTGCGCGGCGCTGCTGATGCCGGCGTTCTTCGCCTCCACGATCGGCACCGGCCCCCGACTGCTGCTGCACGGAGCCGTGTTCTACGTCGGCCTGCTGACCGTCCTGGTCCCCGTGGGAGTCGGAGCCGGCGCCCTGGGGACGCTGTTCGTGACCCACCGGCAGGCGATCGTGCTCGTCGCCTCGCTGGTCCTGGTCGTCCTCGGCGCGGCACAGGCGCTCGGGTTCGGGTTCGACCCTGCCCGGCTGCTACCGGCCGGGGCCGACCTGCACGCGCAAGCGGCGTCCAAGACCGGACTGGTCAAGACGGTGCTGCTGGGCGCTGCCAGCGGCATCGCGGGATTCTGCGCCGGCCCGATCCTGGGCGCCGTGCTCACCCTGGCCGCCGCCCGCGGCGACACCCTCGCCGCCGGCGTCATGCTCGCCGTGTACGGCGCGGGAATGGTGCTGCCGCTACTGCTGATCGCCGCGCTCTGGCAGCGCCTCGGCGCCCGCGGACGCCGGTTCCTGCGCGGGCGAGCGTTCACCGTGCTGGGCCGGGAGCTGCACACCACCTCGGTGGTCACCGGGCTGCTCATCATGGGCGTCGGGGTGCTGTTCTGGACCACCAACGGCCTGGTCGGGGCTCCCGAACTGGTTCCGATCGACGCCCAGGCCTGGCTCCAGGAGAACACCGCGATCCTGGCGAACCCGATCCTGGACATCCTCGCCGTCGTCCTCATCGCCGGGATCGTGCTCGTGCTCTGGGCCAGACGCCGCCGCACCCGCGCTCGCGCTGACGCCCAGGCGGGCGAGCACCGCACGGAACAGTCATGACGCCGCGCCGGCGACGCTCCAGCCTTGCCCTCGCCGCCGTGGCCGCGCTGCTGGTGACCGGCTGCGGGGCATCCGAGCCCGAACCCGTCCGAGACCCCTACCCGGTCGATGGGTCGCTACCCGTGGTGGACACCTCGGGCATGCGGCTGCCGACGCCATTCGAGGAGCTGGAGGTCGTGGACCCCGGGTGGGACATCACTCCGCAGTACGCGGACGGGGTGTATCTGGCCGCCGGCGAACACGACGGCGTGCTGGAGTTCACCGCCGTGGACGTCCACGGCGACGTGCTGTGGGCCGCGCAACGTCCAGCGAGCTGCACCGGGTTCGTCGTGACCACCGACGCGCACGGCCGAACCCTCGCGATCCTGGGCGACCTCCAGACCACGGCCGACGCCCTGGCCGCCACGACTGCCACCGCCTACGACCTGACGACCGGAGAACAGGTCTGGGGCCCGGTCGAGGTTCCCGGCCCCTACCAAGGCCCCGGCCTGGTCTTCGCCGCACCTCCCGAAGGCTTCATGGGCGAGACCGGCCCACGCGTCGCGCTCGACCCCACCACCGGAGACGTCGCGGCCGACGAGTCGAGCCCCGAACGCATCCGCATCATCGGCGAGTACCACGGCATCGTGCTGCTCACCCACGAGGACGCTCTGATCGCGCGCGACACGGCCGACGATCACGAGCTCTGGCGCGTCCCCCTCGCCGAGCACGGCTGGACAGCGGCGTCCATCAGCGCGTCCCTGCGCCCTGCACCGGGAGACGGGCTCGCGCTCATCGCCACCTCCGAGACCACCGGCGCACTCCTCGACCTGGATCAGGGCAGCATCGTGAGCAGCACCGCACGCGACGCCGCCGTAGACCCCACCACCGGGACCCTCGTCACCCTGGACGACACCGGCCTGCACGGCTACGACACCGACGACCGACCGCTGTGGTCCCTGCCTGTTGCCGCCGAGACCACCATCGCGGCGATCGGCGGCGTCTTCCTCTACCTGCGAGAGGACGGAGCGATCCGGGTCCACAACGTCCTCACCGGCGATGTCGCCCAAGCCTACGAACCCGACGGCCAAGGACCGATCATCGTGCCCACCCACATCACCATCAACGGCGCTGCACTCCTCCTCCAGGAACGACGGCACCTGGTGGCGACGATCGCTGAGTCCCCTCTGAACGAGTCCTCCCCGACCTCCAGCCCCGCCGGTATGGGGGCGCTCGGGTCGCACTCTCGACTTGAAATACCCCAGGGGGTATGAGACGGTAAAAAGACCCCCAGGGGTATCAATGCCATCGACGGAAGGATGAACAGTGCTCCTCGAACGCATCTACGACGAGGACCTGGCGCAGGCCGGGTACTTCATCGGCTGCCAGGCCAAGGGCGAGGCGGTGGTGATCGACGCGCGCCGCGACATCGCGGACTACCTGGCGCTCGCGGCCAAGCACGGCATGCGGATCGTCGCAGTGACCGAGACCCACATCCACGCTGACTACCTGTCCGGGACCCGCGAGCTGGCTGCGGCGGTCGGCGCCGAGGTCTACGTCTCCGGCGAGGGCGGCGCGGACTGGCAGTACGGGTTCGACGCCCGGCGTCTGTACGACCGCGACACGATCACGATCGGCAACATCACGATCCAGGCCCGGCACACGCCTGGTCACACCCCTGAGCACCTGGTGTTCCTGGTCACCGACGGCGCCTTCGCCAGCGAGCCCGGCTACCTCATCTCCGGCGACTTCGTGTTCGCCGGGGACCTGGGCCGCCCCGACCTGCTGGACGAGGCCGCGGGCGGGGTCGACACCCGCTTCGAGGGCGCGCGGCAACTGTTCACCAGCTTGCGTGAGGTGTTCCTGACCTTGCCCGATCACGTCCAGGTCCACCCGGGGCACGGCTCCGGCAGTGCGTGCGGCAAGGCGCTCGGAGCGCTGCCCTCGACCACGGTCGGCTACGAACGCGCGAACGCCTGGTGGTCGCGTCACCTGGCTGCCGACGACGAGCAGGGGTTCATCGAGGAGCTGCTCGACGGGCAGCCCGACGCGCACGCCTACTTCGCGAGGATGAAGAAGCAGAACCGCGAGGGTCCCGCTGTGCTGGGCGAGCGCGGCCCGGTGCCAGAGCTGGCCGTAGCGGAGGTGGCGCGGCGGCTGGAGGCCGACGAGATCACCTTCGTCGACACCCGCCCGCCGGCGCAGGCCCATCAGGGCACCGTTGCCGGCTCGCTCAACATCCCCGATGGCCCCAAGACCGCCACCTACGCCGCCTGGGCCTACGATCCCGAGACCGACTCGCGTCCGCTGGTTCTGCTGGCCGACGACCAGACCGCCGCCCAGGCGATCGCGGATCGGCTGCTGCGGGTCGGCATCGACCAGACCGCCGGCTACGTCACCACCATCGACGGGCTTCCCCTGTTCGTCCCGCCCCTCATCGAGCCGGCCGAGCTGGCAGGTTTCGATGCCGCGCTGCTGCTGGACGTGCGCCAGCGCAGCGAGTACGCCGCCGGGCACATCCCCGGCGCCACACAGCTCAGCGCCGCGCGCGTGCTCTGGCACCAAGACGAGCTGCCGCGCTCCGGCACGATCGTGACCTACTGCCAGTCCGGGATGCGGAACACCGTCGCCGCCAGCGCCCTACGACGCGCCGGGCACGACGTCGTAGAACTCGACGGCAGCTACAACGCCTGGCGCGCATGGCAGGAGGCCACCAGCGAGACCGCACTGGCCTGATGCACAGCGGACCGCTCGCATCCTCCGACGGGCGGTCGGCCCCAGCCCCTTCCGTTCGCATCTCCGCTGCCCGCGGCCAGACCTGACGAGGAACCACCCCATGACCAATCCCTCCGCCGAACTCCGAACGATCACCGCCGAGGAACTCGCCCAGTGGCGTCAGCTCCACGACGACCTCACGATCATCGACGTGCGGTCACCGGCCGAGTTCGAGACCCTCCATATCCACGGCTCGTACAACGTCCCGCTGCCGCTGCTGACCGAACACGCCTCGGAGCTGGCAGAGCGGCTCGGGCACCGCGCGGTGCTGGTGTGCCAGTCCGGCAACCGCGCCGCCCAGGCCCAGCAGCATCTCGCTGCCGCCGGCGTGCGGACGGCCAACGTGCTCACCGGCGGCGTGCCCGCCTTCGAAGCCGCTGGCGGCCAGGTGGTCCGCGGCGCAGCTCGCTGGGACATCGAGCGCCAGGTGCGGTTCACGGCCGGGCTGATCGTCCTGGTGAGCCTGCTCGTGGCCGAGTTCCTCTGGCCGGAGTCCCGGTTCATCGCGTTCGCGCTCAGCGCCGGGCTCGTCGTCGCGGCGCTCACCGGCTCCTGCCTGATGGGCCGCATCCTCTCCCGCATGCCCTGGAACAAGGTCACGGCCAGCCCCACCGCACGGAGCGCGATCGCATCCATCCCGGTCGCGACCCGGGAACTGTGATGCCCTTGCGTGCTCCGACGTTCCGACGGCGTTCAACTGCAACGACCCCGCATCTTGGACCGGCATCGGCACGGTCGGCGTCACGACCCGCAGCACCAACCACGATGCCCGGTGAGCACGAGTGAGCGGCACCCTGATCCTCACCCTCGTGCTCGCCGTCGGTGTCGGGCTCGCGCTAGGGACGCTCGGCGGTGGCGGGTCGATCCTGACCGTCCCGCTGCTCACCTACATCGCAGGCATGCCCCCGAAAGAGGCCATCGCGGCCTCGCTTCTGATCGTCGGCGTGACCTCGCTGTCCAGCCTCGTCGTGCACGCCCGGCACCGTCGAGTCCGATGGCGCACCGGGCTCATCTTCGGAGCCGCTGGCATGGTGGGCGCCTTCGCCGGAGGACTCATCGGAGGCCAGCTCCCCGGTGCCGTGCTGATGGTGGCCTTCGCGATCATGATGATCGCCACCGCGATCGCGATGGTCACCAGAAAGCCCAGGCGCGACACCGACCAACCCACCGCCGATGCGGGGACCGGCCGCGCCCACTCGCTGCCGATGCTGCGGACCATGCTCGAAGGCATCGTCGTCGGCCTCATCACCGGGATCGTCGGCGCCGGCGGCGGCTTCCTCATCGTCCCCGCCCTCGTGCTGCTGGGCGGCCTCAGCATGCCGGTGGCCGTGGGCACCTCACTGCTGGTGATCGCGATGAAGTCCTTCGCCGGACTCGCCGGCTACCTGACCACGGTGACCCTCGACTGGCCCCTCGTGGCCGCGGTCACCGCGATGGCCGTGCTCGGAGCGCTCCTCGGTGCGCGCCTGTCAGGACGCATACCAGCCGACGCCCTCCAGAAGGTCTTCGGCATCTTCGTCCTGCTCACCGGAACGCTCGTGCTCCTCATCGAGCTGCCGCCGGCCTGGGCGATCGCCACCGGAGGCCTCGGACTCATCACGGTGGTCCTCGTCCTCGTCTGCCGGCTGACCGCTCTCAACTGTCCCTTCGGCCTAGGGTGTGTCTCGTAAATAGTTGAGCCAGGCAATCACACCATTGAGCACAACCGAGGCCCGGTACACGATCGCGAGTTTGTCGTACCGGGTGGCGAGCCCACGCCATTGCTTCAACCGGCAGTAGCCTCGTTCGATCGCGTTCCGGTCCCGGTACTTCTCAGCATCGAACCTCGGCGGGCGGCCACCTCGCGAACCGCGCCGCTTCCGGTTGGCCTGCTGGTCGCGAGGTTCGGGGATCACTGCCTCGATACCACGGTCTCTGAGGTGGGTCCGGTTCGCCCGCGATGAGTACGCCTTGTCACCCAACAGGGCGTCGGGCCTGTTGCGACGCCCGACACGAAGCTGTTCCATGAGCGGGATCAGCATCGGCGAGTCTCCGTCCTGACCGGCCGTGCAGATCGTCACGAGCGGCAGGCCCTGCCCGTCAACGAGTTGATGCGTCTTCGTTGATAACCCGCCCCGGGAACGACCGATCGCATGATCAAGCGGCTCGATCAGCAGATTCTTGTAATTCGATGAATCCCTTTTTTACCCGAGCCACATTCGTTGCGTGCTGGTGCGCGCGAGCGATCGTGGAATCCACCGACACCGACCAGTCGATCAGGCCTGCACGATCGGCGTGCTCGTGCAGGCGAGCCTGCACGAGATCCCAGCTGCCCTCGCGAGCCATCCGGGCATGCCACCGCCAGACGGTCTGCCACGGCCCGAACACTTCGGGGAGATCACGCCACGCGATCCCGCACCGATACCGGTAGATGATGCCCTCGACCATTGTGCGCGCATCAGCGAACGGGCGGCCCTGCCTGCCCGTCGGGCCGGGCAGCAGATCAGCGATCATCCCCCATTGATTATCCGAGAGGAGCTGGAAACGTGACATGCCTCCACACTCCCAGTTCCCACAAGAATCTTTACGAGACACGCCCTAGCCCGACCGACCCCGGGCTGATCCGCTTCACCTCACAACACACCGTCGCCGACCAGACTCCGGAGCCCCACCCTCATGACAACCATCGACCTCACCGAAGACGCATTCTCAGCCGCCATCACCGACCATCCCATCGTGCTGGTCGACTTCTGGGCCGCCTGGTGCGGACCATGCCGCAGCTTCGCCCCCGTCTTCGAGGCCGCGTCCGCCGAGCATCCCAACATCCTGTTCGCCAAGGTCGACACCGAGGCCCAGGCATCCCTGGCCGCCGCCGCACAGATCACCTCCATCCCCACGCTGATGGGCTTCAAAGACGGCGTCCTGGTCTACTCCCAGCCCGGAGCACTCCCAGCCAAAGCGCTACACGAACTGATCGGCAAAATCCGCGACCTAGACATGGACCACGTACGCGCGCAAATACAGGAGTCCGACCCTCGCTAGAACAGGGAGCAGCACCATTTCCGGGCTCAGAGTCGAGACATCTGCCGCCACGCGCACGCGGGCGTCCGAGCCTGCGCCCTTGCCGCTGTGGGCCGCGATGCCAGTTGCCGGCGTGGCCGGGCTCGCGATGGATGCGGCGTTCCCCTCACTCGGGTGGTGGCCGCTGGCGTTCGTCTCGGTGACGTTGTCCCTGGTCACTCTCATCGGGCGACGGTCCTGGGCGGCGCTGCTGGTCGGGACAGTCTTCGGCGCAGCGTTCTGGTTTCCTCACGTGTCCTGGTCGGCGCAGTTTCTCGGGGAGCATCCGCTGAGCTGGGTCCCGTGGGTGGCCCTAGCTGGCGCGCTGACGATCTACACGGCTGTGCTGACGGTGCCGATCGCCCTCGCCTACCGATGGCTGCCGCGCCGGCGCAACACCTCCGCGATTCGGCTGCTGGCGCTGCCGCTGCTGGTAGCGGGAGCCTGGACGATCCGCGAACTCTGGGCTGTGTCAAGTTTCGTAGACGATCTCTTTGTGGATCAGGCGGCGATCGCGGCCTGAAGGGTGTAGTCGGCGCGCGCTTCGGCGGGCGTGCGGTAGCCGAGGCTCGAG
>NZ_SCMW01000073.1:0-13225 GCF_005502845.1 Brevibacterium sp. 2SA
CGCCCGCCCCGCGGACCGCCCGGACTCCGCTCTCGTCGTCATCGACGTGCAGAACGGCGTCATGGCCGAAGCCTGGAGATCCGCCGAGGTGATCGACACGATCTCCGGCCTCGTCGACCGGGCCCGCGACGCCGGCACCGAGGTGGTGTGGGTCCGGCACAGCTCCGGCGAGCTTCCGCTGAACTCCCCGCAGTGGCAGATCGTCGACGCGCTCGCTCCCGCCGACGGTGAGGCGATCGTCGAGAAGACCCACGGCAACACGTTCGAGGAGACTGACTTCGAGGACGTCCTGGCCAGCCGCGACATCGGCCACCTCGTCGTCACCGGCGCACAGTCGGATGCGTGCGTGCGCTCGACGATCCACGGTGGATTCGCGCGCGGCTACGACGTCACCCTCGTCTCCGATGCACACACCACGGAGGATCTCACGGAGTGGGGCGCGCCGGAACCCGAGCAGGTCGTCTCCCACACGAATCTCTACTGGGGATTCGAGTCAGGCCCCGGTCGCACCGCCTCGGTGAAGGAATCCGCCGAGATCGACTTCGGCACCCGGTGACAAGGCGCCGCCCCGCCTGACCGGGCGGCTCCGCCTGACTGGGCGACCCCGCATGACCGGGCGGCTCCGCCTGACCGCGCGTCCCCGCATGACCGACAGCCGGCGAGGGAGTGGACCGTCGACTGCCTCTGTCTCTGACTCTGCCTCTGCCATCATGGGACCATGAGCGAAGACAAGCGCAGCATCGAACTGACCCGCATCGCCCCCAACCACTACCGCGCCACTGCTCCCAACGGCGCGAGCATCGAATTCGGTCGCGGTGAGGGGCTCATGACCCCCGTCGAACTGCTGCTGGCGGCCGTGGCCGGATGCTCGTCGATCGACGTCGACACCGTGACGAGCCGCCACACCGACGCTGAGCGCTTCGACGTCCGGGCGAGCGCCGACAAGATCGTCGAGGACGGCGCCAACCGGCTCGAGAACGTCCACCTCGACTTCGACCTCGCGTTCCCCGACGATGAGGCGGGTCGCCGTGCGGATGCGCAGATCGAGAAGCTCGTCGGGCTCTCCCACGACAAGTACTGCACGGTCTCGCGCACGGTCGAGCACGCGACTCCCGTGACCTACAGCGTCCGCCGCGACTGACCTGCGCGGGGACACAGAGTCAGCGGCGTGCCGGAATCCGCGCCACGACGGCTGAGCACTCGGACCGTCCGCGAATCTGCGCCATGCCCACAGCGATTGTGCGCCGCCCCCATGGCGATCTCGGCGCCGAAACCACCCTGAACCCGGCGCAGAAGGTAGTTGGCCGCCCTGGAAGTGGCGCAGAAGCTGGCCAGCCACGATGGACTCAGCGCAACAGGTGGTCGGCCGCCCTGGACCTGGCGCAGAAAGTGGCGTGTGCGCCAATGCGGCTGCGCACTCGGACCGTCCGTGAATCTGCGCCATGCCCACGGCGATTGTGCGCCGCCGCCATGGTGATCTGGGCGCCGAAACCACCATGAACCCGGCGCAGAAGGTGGTCGACCGCCCTGGAAGTGGCGCAGAAAGTGGCGTGTGCGCCAACGCGGCTGAGCACTGGGACCACCCGTGAATCTGCGCCATGCCCACAGCGATTGTGCGCCGCTCCCATGGCGATCTGGGCGCCGAAACCACCCTGAACCTGGCGCAGAAGGTAGTCGGCCGCACTGGAAGTGGCGCAGAAGCTGGCCAGCAACGATGGACTCAGCGCAACAGGTGGTCGGCCGCCCTGGACCTGGCGCGGACGGGACTGACTGCCCCTGCGCGCGGCACACTGAACCCGCCGGCGGAGGCGCACACCCGTCTCAGCTCGCGAGGAGGCGCTTCTTCTCGACCTCGATGTCGAAGTCGGCCGGCGGCCACTGCGGGTTGATGCGCTCGAGGGCATCGAGGATGAGGCGCTGCACAGCCAGGCGGGCGTACCACTTGCGGTTCGCGGGAACGACGTGCCAGGGCGCGACCTCGGTCGAGGTGCGGTCGAAGACATCCTGGTAGGCCTGCATGTACTCGGGCCAGAGAAGTCGTTCGTCGACGTCGCCGGTGTTGTACTTCCAGTACTTGTCGGGCCGGTCGAGACGCTCGAGGAGTCGGTCGCGCTGCTCGTCGGGTGAGATGTGGAGCATGACCTTGATGACGATGACGCCCGCCGCCGCGAGTTCGGCCTCGAAGTCGTTGATCGCCTGGTAGCGGCGCTCGATCTCCTCGGCATCGGCGAGCTCGCGGACCTTGCCGATGAGCACGTCCTCATAGTGCGAGCGGTCGAAGACGCCGATCATCCCCGGTCCCGGCACATGCGGACGGATGCGCCAGAGGAAGTCGTGCTCGAGCTCCTCGTCGGTGGGCTTCTTGAACGCCGCGAGTTCGACGCCCTGCGGGTCGACGGACCCGACGACGTGACGGACGATCCCGCCCTTGCCCGCCGTGTCCATCGCCTGGAGCACGAGGAGAACGGCGGGGCCCGTCTCCGCATCGTGGTGGGCCGCGAACAGGCGTTCCTGCAGGTCATCGAGCTGCGTCGCGGTCGCTGCGAGCTCCTTCTGACCGGCCTTCTTATCGCCCTCATAGCCGGGGGTCGCCTCCGGATCGACATCGGCGAGGCGGAAGCCCTCGTCCACGCGCAGAAGGGGCTGGGGATCTTCGGTCCAATGGCTGCTCATGCGTTCATCTTCGCAGGTGGGAAACCGGCCGTCCACAATCCGTGAACACCGTGACCCAGGAGTCACGGACCCAGTGACCCGCCAGTCCAACCCCCAGTGACCCGCGAGACCAACCCCCCGTGACCCGCCCGTGCCGGACGCCATCACCTGACGCTCCCCGAACCCGGTGACCCGACGAACCCTGGGCGAGACCCCATCTCATCCCCTACCCTGGAATCACCGCAGCGGGAGGGGCGCCCCATGGAAGACGAACTGCTCATCGTCGAAGAGCTCATGCTCCTGCTCCTGGCCGACGACGGCAGCGCGATCGCCGGCTCGAAGGTCCTCCACTGCGTCCTGCCCGGCGCTGTCCTCGCCGAGCTCGCGCTCACCGGCCGCCTCGAGGTCCATTCCCATCGCCGGGTCGGCGGCACCCTCATCCATGCGAAGCGCGCGACCCCCGACCCGCAGATCGATCCGATCCTTGCCGAGGCGCTGCGGGCGATGGGCACGCGCGAGCACTCCGCGTACGGTCTCGTCTCCGGCCTCGACCTCGACGTCCGCCAGCCCGTGCTCGATCGCTTGGCGGCGAAGGGCATCATCCTCCGCGAGACGAAGAAGGTCCTCGGCGTGCTCCCGACGACCCGGTGGCCGACGCTCGATGTGCGCGCCGAGGCGGCCCTCCGCAACCGTGTCACCGCCGTCCTCGACGACGGTCGGCGTCCGGATGCGCGCACCGCTGCGATCATCGCGCTCATCTCCGCGGCCCAGGTCTACGTCCAGCTCCAGCCGCGGATGCCGTGGAACGCCGAGGTGGCCGCCCGGCTCAAGGAGATCGAACGCGGACAGGTGAGCGCCGCGGATGCGACACCGGAGTCCCAGGAGATCATCGACGAGATCGCCAGGGCGGTGCTCGCCATGACGTCCTCGGCCTCCTCGGCGCCGATCCTCTGACGGCATCAGCGACCGGGTCCCGGACGACCGGACCAGCGACAGCGCAGGCAACCGGCTCCGCCCCTCATCCGCCATCGGGAGCTCAGTCGGGGCGACGGAACACCGCCGGCAGGCGCTTGCGCCGCGACTGCCCGTCCTTCGCGCGCAGCGACCACTGCCGCATCGGCTGCGGCACCCGCCACTGCAGTCTCCACGCGAGCATCCTGAACCCGAAGGCGGCGGCCGCGATGAGCACCGAGGTGACGCCGCCGAGGAGACCGAACCGATCAGCGAGGATCGTCAGCCCCGAACCGAAGAGGGCGGGAATGAGGTAGAGGTCGGTGCCGCGGAAGATCGCGGGATCCTCGTTCGCCACGACATCGCGCAGGAGTCCGCCGCCGCATGCGGTCAGCGCGCCCATGAGGAGCGCGACGGGTGCCTGGGCGCCGGCCTCGAGCGCGATCGCCGTGCCGGTGAGGCTGAAGAGCCCCATGCCGAGGGCGTCGAAGACGATGATCCAGATCCGGGCGCGCAGCGTGCGCTGCCCGATGAGGTAGATGAGCAGGGTCGCGAGCAGCGGCGGGGCGAGGTAGATCGGGTGGGCGAGCGCATTGGGCACGCGGTCGAGGAGGATGTCGCGGATCATGCCGCCGCCGATTCCCGCGAGCAGACCGAGGACGAGGCCTCCGGTGATGTCGTAGCCGCGGCGTGCCGCGAGCAGCACCCCGGAGATCGCGAAGACGAACGTGCCGAGGAGGTCGAGCGCGAGCAGCACGGTCTCCGTGAATGACATGACCTCTCCTCTGCGCTCTCAATCACGTGCTCTGGACTCTCGAGCACTGTCGCCCCCACTGTAATGCGGGCAGAGCGCTCCGCATTCCGCCACCGACGCACTCGGCCCGCATGAGACCCCGCCGGACCGGAGTCAGACCACGTCCCCCTCAGACGAGACCGGGTGCCGCTAGGGTGTGACCATGTCCGAACCCACTGTGGTCCTCATCCACGGAGCGTTCGCGAACTCGCTGACGTTCGCCCCTCTCCAGGCCGAACTCGCCGCGCGGGGGGTCCGCTCGGCCGCACTCGACCTGCCGGGCCATGGCTTCTCCGCCGTCATCCCCGACGGGTATCAGTCCCCGCAGGATCTCGAGGCGCTGACCACCGCCCCGAGTGCAATGGCCGGGGTGAGCCTGGCCGACAACGTCGCCCACCTCGCCGAGGCGATCGGCCGCCTCCGCGCCACCGGGCCCGTCATCGCCCTCGCCCACAGCCGAGGCGGAATCGCCCTGACCGCCCTGGGCAACGCGCACCCCGAGCTGCTCGACCACCTCGTCTACACCTCGGCGTGGGCCCCGGTCGACCTCGAGGCCGCCGCCTACAACGCCGAACCGGAGATGGCCGACGTCGATGCCGGCGTCCTCGCGTCCCTCCTCGTCGGCGATCCGGGGCAGCTCGGTGCCCTGCGCTGCAACTTCCGCGGTGCCACCGGCGAACAGCTCGCCTCGCTCAAGGCCCTCTTCAGCGCCGACGCCACGGCTGATGAGTTCCTCACCTTCGTCAGCACGTTCCAGCCCGATGAGAACCTCGATGCCGGCGGGCCGGACGACCGCGCCCAAGCGGGCACGTGGGGCACGATTCCGCGGACGTTCATCCGCCTCGGCGAGGATCGGTCGATTCCCCTGCCGATGCAGGACCGCCTCATCCGGGAGGGCGATGCGCTCACCCCGGACAATCCCTACCGGGTGATCACGCTGGACTCCTCACATCTGCGGTGGCTCATCCGTCCCACCGAGGCGGCCGACGCCATCGCCGGCATCGTCGCCGAGGTGCGCGCCCGGTAGCACACGACCGTGCGCCCCCGCTCATCGCGGAGGCGCACGGTCGCTGCGCTCATTCGGCCCGGCTGTACGTCCTCAGCTGAGCTGGAAGTTGTCGGGGTTCTTGTAGTCCTCGATCTCGACGACCGGGGTGCCCATCCCCTTGAGGAGCTTCGAGATGGGGCAGCGGGCGTGGGCGCGGGCGGCGTACTTCTCCGCATCCGCGTCGGAGACGCCCTCGACGGAGATGAAGGCGCGGGGCACGAAGTAGAAGCCGCCGGACTTCTCCTTGTGGAGGTCGACCTCGCAGCGCACCCGTGACAGGGCGTCGATCTCGTTGACGGCGAGAACGACCTTGAGGGTCTCGCCGAGGCAGGTGCTCCATGCCATCGCAAGGAACTGCTCCGGGTTGCTGCCGAGCTCCGTGTGCGAGGTCGGGGCTGTGGCGAGAGTCGGACCGTCTTCGACGCGCACTTCTCCCGACGTGCCGCCGAGGTTCTCCACCCGAGCGGTGTAGATCGGTGCGTTGGGGCCTTTGGGTTCGTCGTCCGAGTCGGCGGGGCGCGCCTGCGGCTCGGCGTATCCGGGGTTCTCAGTCATCAATCCATGCTACGACAGCAGGGCGACGCCCGGCTGAACGTTCCGTGAAATGAGCACACAGCATCCACGGACGCGTCGGCTCCGAATCCCCCACATGAGACTTCGTCTGCGCCCCATCCTCGTCGGCGTCGCCGCGACGCTCCTCCTCTTCGGCCTCGCCGACCTCGTCGCGCGGCTCATCGGTCCGACCTCAGCGCCGCTGCTCGTCCTTGGCCAGGCGATCATCCCGCTCACCCCGACGAGCGTCATCAAACCCGTCATCGCGCTCTTCGGCGCCAACGACAAGATCGTCCTCGTCGCCACGGTCGCGCTCGGCGCCCTCATCCTCGGCGCGCTCATCGGCTGGCTCGGCGGGAGCCGGCCACGGGTAGGGCTGGCCGCCTTCATCGTCGCCGGCCTCGTGCCCGCCGGGGCCGTCCTCACCCGGACGGGGTCGACGCTCATCGACCTCGTGCCCACCCTCGTCGGGCTCGTCGCCGGGGTCGCGGTGCTCTGGGTCGGCCTGCGCTGGGCCGCACAAGCCGCGGCGGCACGGGCCGCCGTGCAGGTGCCGGCAACCCGGCCGGGGCGCTGGCCGCTGGCCCCCTCCGGGGGCGCGTCCGCGACCGGCCGGGACGGAGCGTCGGCGACCGACCCGGACGGAGCGTCCGCGACCGGCCGGGACGGAGCGTCGGCGACCGGCCCGGACGGCGCCTCCGTGACCGGCCCGGACGGCGCTGCTGCCGGAGCGACCCCTGCCGATGACCCCAGCGACCGTGCTGACGCCGAGGCGGTTCGACCGGTCGCCCGCACCCCGCTGCTCACCCGGGACTCCCCCGCCGAACGCACTCAGCGGGCCGGCTCACGGCGGCGCTTCCTCGCTCTCACCGGGATCGCGGCGGCCATCGGCGCTGTCGGGGTGGCGACGGGCCAATCGCTCGTCGCCCTGACCAGGGAGGCGGCCGCCTCGGCGGCGAACCTCGTCCTCCCCCGCCCCGCACGGACGGCGGGACCGATCCCAGCAGGAGCGAGCCTCGACGTCGCGGGCATCCGGCCGTTCGTCACCGCACAGAAGGACTTCTACCGCATCGACACCGTCCTCGCCCCACCGACGATCGACCCGCAGGACTGGTCGCTGACGATCCGCGGGATGGTCGACCAGGAGGTGACGATCACGATGGACGAGCTCCTTGCGCTGCCCCTGCAGGAGCAGCACACGACGCTGACGTGCGTGTCGAACCCGGTCGGCGGGGATCTCGTCGGCAATGCGACGTGGTTGGGCTACCCCATCCGCGAGCTGCTGCGCCGTGCGGGGCCGAGCCCGGACGCCGACATGGTGCTCTCCCACTCCCACGACGGCTTCACCGCATCGACGCCGCTCGAGGCGATGCTCGATGACCGGGACGCTCTGCTCGCCGTCGGGATGAACGGTGAGCCGCTCACCCCCGTGCACGGCTTCCCGGCCCGGCTCGTCGTCGCCGGTCTCTACGGCTTCGTGTCGGCGACGAAGTGGGTGACCGAACTCGAAGTCACCCGATTCGACGAGAAGGAGGCCTACTGGACGCAGCGCGGCTGGGACGCGAAGGCGCCGATCCTCGTCGCCTCCCGCATCGATGTGCCCCGTCCCCTCGCGAAGCTCCCCGCCGGCACCATCACCGTCGGCGGCAGCGCGTGGGCGCAGACCCGCGGCATCGACCGCGTCGAGGTGCGCCTCGACAACGGCGACTGGACGGAGGCCGAGCTCGGTGCCGAGGCGACCGTCGACACGTGGCGGCAGTGGCGGGCCGAGTTCGACGACGTCCGGTCGGGCCTCCACAGCGTCACGGTGCGTGCCGTCGACAAGGACGGCACCGTCCAGACCGCCGAGCGCCGCGAAGCCATCCCGAACTCCGCGACCGGTCACCACCGCATCCAGTTCACCGTCGAGTGAGCCGACCGTGCCCGGGTTCGCCTGACCGTTGGGTCCCGGTGCCCGGAGCCGCGAGCCTCGTGCCCGGAGCCGCGAGCCTCGTGCCCGGAGCCGCGAGCCTCGTGCCCGGAGCCGCGAGCCCCGTGCCCGGAGCCGTGAGCCCGGTGCCCAGAGCCCGGATCCCCGCGCCCACGACCCCGGCCACGCTCCACTGCCTGTCCCGCACACGCCGCATCCCGCTTCACACCTGCCCCGTCACCTCGGTGTTCTCTGCCTCCGGGGGACGGGGTCCGGCGACGAAGGACCGGAAGACAACGAGAAAAACCTGCCCGATCACCCATCCGGAATCGCGGTCGCTGCGAACCCCCAGTAACACAGCAGGACACACCACGCTGTGTCGACCAGAGCACGACCGTGAAAACGGAGAAACAAGGAGTAGAACGATGAAAACACTGCGCACTCGCACTGCCACCCTCCTCTCGGCCGGCGCGATCGGCATCCTCGCTCTGTCCGGCTGCGGAAGCTCCGGCAGCGGCTCGGAGTCGGGCGGCTCGGAGACTCAGTCGAGCGAATCCTCCGAGAGCTCCGCTCCGGCATCGGATTCGTCGGCCATGGCCGGTGAAGAGCTCGTCGGACCCGGCTGTGCGGCCTACGCCGAGCAGAACCCCGACGGTGCCGGCTCGGTCGAGGGCATGGCCCAGGACCCGGTGGCCACGGCCGCCTCGAACAACCCGATGCTCTCGACCCTCACGCAGGCCGTCTCAGGTGAGCTCAACCCCGATGTCAACCTCGTCGACACTCTCAACGGTGACGAATTCACGGTGATCGCACCGACGAACGAGGCCTTCGAGAAGATCCCGAAGGAGGACCTCGACGCGGTGGCGGGCAACGCCGATGAGCTGACGAAGGTGCTCACGTACCACGTCATCCCCGGCCAGCTCTCACCGGATGAGGTCGCCGGTGAGCAGAAGACCGTCGAGGGCTCGACCGTGAAGATCGAAGGCAGCGGCGACGACCTCACGTTCGGCGACGCGAAGCTCGTGTGCGGCGGCGTGAAGACCGCGAACGCGACCGTCTACATGGTCGACAGCGTCCTCATGCCCCCGAAGTGATCGGGGACCGCTGACGCGGTGTGCTGCCAGGGGCCTGGCTCGAGTGGTCTCGGGCCGGTTCCTGGCAGCACCCGTTTTCGGCCGCACGCGAACCCGGCACTCCCCTCGAAGCCCCCGCCCCACCCGGACGGTCGACGTCGTCCCCGCACAACCCGACCTGAGGTGAGCACCACCTCGGCGAGGATGACATGATGTTCTCATGACTTCCCATGATCCCGGGGCATCGCCGCCCGGTCGGACGATGCGGGCAGACGGTGAGGCGAACGCGCAGACGGACCCCTGTGGGCAGCTGCTCATCCAGGTGGCCGCCGGTGACCGTCGCGCCTTCGAAGAGCTCTTCGCCACCCAGTCGACCATCCTCATGGCGGTGATCGTGCGGATCGTGATGAGCCGATCGCTCGCCGAGGAGGTGCTCCAGGAGTGCTTCGCCGAAGTGTGGGCGAGGGCCGGAAGCTTCGATCCGCAGCGGGGCAGCGGGCGGGCATGGCTCGTGACGATGGCACGGCGGCGCGGCATCGACTGCGTCCGCAGCGTCCAGTCGTCCCGTGACCGGGACCTCGCCGACGGACTGAGGTCCGCAGCCGAGGTCGGCGAGCAGGTCGAGCAGACCGTCATCGACAGGGCGGAGTCCGACCGCACCATCGCCGCCCTCAAGCTCCTGCCCGACGATCAGGCGAGACCGATCGTCATGGCCTTCTATCAGGGAATGACCCATGCGCAGATCTCCGAGACGCTCAAGGTCCCGTTAGGCACGATCAAATCGAGAATCCGAGACGGCATGAGGAAGATGCGCGAAGAATTGGAGGCGAGCCGATGAACGCCGATCGTGACTACCTGGCCGCCGGCTTGGCGCTGGGCGGACTGAGCGACGATGAGCTCGTCGAGGCGCAGGCGCTGGCCGACACCGACCCCGAGTTCCAGGCCGAGGTCGCCGCCTACGGTGAGACCGCCGCCTTCATGGCCGCCTCCGACGCTCCGGCAGCCGTGAGCGAGGAGACGAAGAACGCGATCCTCTCCCTGCCCGACCACCTCGCCCAGGAGAGTGCGACGTCGGACACCGCGGCCGCGGCGCGTCCCGATAGCGACGCAGCCGGAACCGATGCCGCGCCCCGTGACGGACACATCCTCGCCGAGGCGGGCGACCGTCCCGCTGACACCGGGGCCACCGAGGTGGGCGACCGCACCGCGGCCGCTGAATCCGATTCCTCCCGCAGCGCTCAGACCGACGAAGCGGCGTCCGGTGCCGACGAGCCCATCGACCTCGCGGCACGACGGCGGAAGCGGAACTGGCTTCCCTGGGCAGCCGCAGCCGCGGCACTCATCGTCGTCTGCGGATTCGGCATCAGCGCCTGGCAGATGCAGCAGCGGCAGAACGAACTCGAGGCGACGCTCGCGGAGACGCAACAACGACTCGATGAGACGGCGCGACTCATGGACGCCCCGGACCTGAGGACGACGACGGCCGATCTCGCCGCGGGCGGTTCGGTCACGGTCGTGTCCTCCGAGACCGAACAGCTCATCCATGTGACGTCGCGCGATGTCACCCCGGCCGAGGGCACATCCCTGCAGATGTGGGTGATCGGCGACGACGGGCCGAAGAGCGTGGGCCTCATGGTCGGCGACGCCGAGAACATCGACGGCAGCGACTTCGCCGCCGGCAATCTCTTCGGCATCACCGTCGAACCCGAGGGCGGCTCCCCGCAGCCGACGACCGATCCCGTCGTCGCCGTCGAGCTCTGAGGGCTGAGGCCGCGATCGCCCGCGGACGACGTCGTGCTTCAGCGCGCCCTGAGGCGTTCGAGGTCGACCGTGCCCTGTGGGAGTTCGCGGAAGGAGCCGCGGACCAGCGCCGCCAAAGCGGTCGCATACGTCGACCGCAGCCGTTCCTCGCCGCGGCCGGCGACGATCCTCGCCACGACGCTGCGCGCGAGCAGCAGAGCCGCCTCGGCGATCGCTGAGGTCCCACCGGCGATGGCCGGCGCGAGACCCCACACCTCGGCCACCGACGCATAGACCGCTTGGAGCCGGGCCGCATCCTCGCTGTCGATGCGGTCGAGCAGCTCCTGGATCTCGGGCGTCGGCGCGTCGAGTGCCACTGCCTGGAACCGGACGAAGGCTCGCCACCGGTCCGAGCTCAGCAGCAGGTCGAGCTCTTCCTCTGCGGCGCGCGCGATGAAGCGCGCGGCGCTCTCGACTCGTGACGCGCTCCCCGTGGGTGCTTCACCGAGCACCTCTTGAGCAAGAGCGAGCGCCCGCTGCTCATCAAGGGTCGCCATCGCATGACCTGCGAGGCACTGCTCGAGCGCGAACGTTCCGAAGGCCGATCTGCCCGGCCAGATGCGATAGGCGGAGGCGCGGGAGACGCCGGCGGATTCGAGGATGCGCTCCATCGGAATCTCAGGCCAGACCGCGATGCCGTGATGGGCGACGTAGTCGACCACCGCCTCGGCGACCAGTGTGCGAGTCTCCTCGACCGATCGGTGAGCGCGGGGCATGCGATCCTCCTTGACATGAGACATAGTGTCTCTTTAATCTAGCATCACGCGATTGATACATAATGTCTCAATCAGAACTCCTGACTTCGGAGGGCATCATGACTCGGACCCGCACCGTCGCGCTCATCGGTGGATTCGTCAGTGCAGCGGCGATCGCTGCGACGATCATCTCGGCCGGACAGATCCGTCCCGCACTGCTCAGCGCCTACCAGTACCCCACCTCATCGGGGGTCAGTCTCGAGGAGGCGTCGTCGCTGACGCTGACCTACCTCTTCGCGATCGCCGGCACCGGACTGCTCGTCGCACTCGCCTTCCTCGCCGTGCGCCCTCTCGAGCGGTCGCGCTTCGGCTGGTGGTCGGCCGCCGCGCTGACGACCCTCGGGTTCGCTGTCGCCGCCTACAACGTCACCCAGCTCGAGATCCCGCCGGCAGTGCGCATTGCGTTCTTCCTCCCACCGCTCGCCGGGGCCGTATGGCTCGTCGTCTCTCGCCGCGACTCACGGGAGTGACCACTGCGGCTCTCCCCCGTGCGGTGGAGGCGAATCAGCTCTCGGAGGGATGCCGCCGGCGACCTCCTTCTGTCTAAGCTGGAGGAATGGCAGAGCCGATCACCGCCGAGGAGAGGCGACCGCGAGTCCGTGACTGGTACCTCGTGGCCGCGCTCGGCATCGGCTCGGCCGTCTTCGCCGCTCTCTACAACGCCGGCGGTTTCTGGCCGTTCAAGGTTCCGCTGTGGGCCTCGTGCCTGGCCTCTCTCATCGTGCCCCTGCCCCTGGTCTTCCGACGCACGCATCCGAGCCTCGTCGCCTGGGTGGTCTCCGCCCTCTACATCGCCGCCCAGTTCCTGGGGATGATGGAACCCGGCGTTTCGCAGATCACCCTCTTCCTCGCCGTCTACTCGATCGGGGCCTGGCAGAGCAACCGTCAGGCCGCGTTCATGTCGCGCCTCCTGCTCTGCATCGCGATCTTCGCCTCGATCATCGGCGCTGCCGTCGTCCAGCTCTCCGGCCTCGGTGAGCTCACCGTCCTGCAGTACGCGGCGAACTCCGGCATCACGTTCCTCATCAACCTCCTCTTCTTCGGTGGGGCATGGGTCTTCGGCGACCGCGCCTGGCATCAGCGGCGCCTCGTCGGCGAACTCCGCGCCGCCAATGACGAGGTGCGTCGGCAGGAACAGCAGCTCGCCGACCAGGCGCTCGACCTCGAACGCGTCCGCATCGCCCGCGAACTCCACGACGGCGTCGCCCATCACATCGCCGGGGTCGGCATCCACGCCGCAGCCGCCCGGCGCAGCCTGGAGAAGAACCCCGACCGTGCCCGGGAGTCACTGCAGACCATCGAGACCTCGACGAGGGAGACCGTCGACGAGCTCCGCACCCTCGTCTACACCCTGCGCGACACGAGCTCCGCGACCGCTGCGGCGAACCGGACGAGCGGCACCCCCGGACTCGCCGACCTCCCCGACCTCTATGCCGACGCCCGCCGCAGCGGACAGCACCTCGACATCGCGACCTACGGGACACCGCATCCGCTCACCGCCATCACCGAGCTCTCGGTCTACCGGGTGATCCAGGAATCCCTGACGAACTCCAAGCGCTACGCGGGCCCCGGCGCCGAGGTGGTGGTGCGCTTCCGCTACGGCGCGAGCGACCTCGAGGTCGAGGTCAGCGACTCCTCCCCGGCCGGCGAGCGCGCCGGGCAGTCGCCCGGGGCGGGACAGTCACCCGGGGG
>NZ_SCMW01000074.1:0-13078 GCF_005502845.1 Brevibacterium sp. 2SA
CGGGGTCTGGACGAGGATGAACGACCGCTGTCCCTCGTCACGCAGGTTCGCCGCCATGACCGCCTGCGCGGTCGTCCCGGACCCGGCGAAGAAGTCGAGGACGATCGCGTTCGGGTCGAAGAACGTCTGCGCGGTGATGAGCGTCTTGACCAGTTCGACGGGCTTCGGATACCCGAACACCCCGCCCAGCCCCAGATCCTCGAGATCGTTCTGCCCGCCGAGCGCCTTGATAATCGAATAGAGCTTCGAGCTCGCCTTCTCATACGGCGTCACCCGCACCACCGCGTGCTTGCCCGGACCCCACGGCCGCAGGATGAATTCGCCCGAGGCAAGCTTCGCATCCACCTCGGCGAGCTTCTTCTCCCCCTTGACCGCGACGATGTCCTCGTACATCAGCCGCCGCTCGGACCCGCGTTCGTAGCGGCCGAAGCTCGTGCGCAGGACGTCGGTCTCGACGAGCATCCTCCGCCCGTCGATCACCTCGACCTTCGCCGGCGCCTTCTTCTCCGTGAGGAACGTCCCCGCGGACCGGGCATCCTTGCCCCACACATGGATGTAGTCGTGCCCGCGGACGAATGACGGCGAATTGCCCCCGCCCTTCGCCCGCTGATGGATGAGCGTGCCGAGCGAATTCGCCTCCCCGAAGATCTCATGCCCGAGCAGCTGCGCCCATGCGCTCTCCCCGTCGTCGAGGTGGAGGTAGAGCACCCCGTCATCGCGCATGAGCTCCCGGGCGAGCATGAGTCGGGGCGCCATGAAGCTCAGCCACGAATCGTGATCGTGGCCGTCGTCCTTGTACGCGTGCGCATTGCCCGTGTTGTACGGCGGATCGATGTAGACGACCTTGACCCGCCCCCGATGCGTGGCCAGCAACGATTGCAGCGCGGGCAGATTGTCCCCGACGACGAGGAGGTTCCCGTGCAGGTCCGGCACGACGGTCCGTGGTCCGCTGGTGCCGTCCATCCCCTCGCCGAGGCTGTCCGTCGTAACCGAGGAGCGGCCAGTCGCGCTCGTGGAACCGGCCCCCGCCGCACCCGAGGAGCGTCCCCTTGAAGGAGCCAGGAATCCGGCCCCCGCCGTCCGGCTGAGCTCCCGTCCGAGGGTGAGCGACTTCTCCTTGCCGGGCCAGCTCAGAGCCGTCGCCATCTTCTCCAACTCCTCTGACGATGCCAAGATTGCCCTATGAGTATTTCACGAGTGGCAGTCGTCGGCGCAGGCATCATCGGTGTGGCTCTCGCCCGCGAGATCACCCGTCAGCTCCCCGACGCAGAGGTCACGGTCTTCGAGCGCGGCCGAACCGTCGGCAGCGCCCAGACCGGGCACACCGCAGGCATCGTCCACTCCGGCTTCGACGAGGAACCCGGCAGCCTCGAGGCGACACTCGCCCGCCGTGGCGTCGAACTCCTCATCCCCTATCTCGCCGAGGCGGGTCTGCCCTACCGCGAATGCGGGCAGCTCGTCGTCGCCCAGGACACCGACGAGGTCGACCGCCTCGAGGAGCTCGCCTCCCGGGCCGAGACGAACGGGGTGCCCGGTGTCCGCCTCGTCGACCGGGCCCGGATGGAGGAGATCGAACCGGGCGTGCGAGGCGTCCAGGCCCTCTACTCCCCGCACACCGCGATCACCGACTACTCCGCCCTCGCCGAGGCGCTCGCCGCCGAGGTCCGCGACGCCGGGGGCCGCTTCCGCTTCTCCACCGAGGTCACCGGCATCGACACGCTGAGCAGCGAGGTCCGCCTCCGCACCCGCCCGGTCACCGCCAAGGACGACGGCGCGGGGGAGGGCAGCGAATCGGGGTACTCCACCGAGATCGTCGTCGGTCCCGACGGCGAGGCCCACGACCGTCCGCGGACCTACCGCGGTGAGGATCCCGAACCCGCCGCGGAACCCGCGGAGAAGAGCGGTCTGGGCGGCCGCCTCGGCGATGAGCTGCGCACCCGGTTCGGTGACAAGGACTGGTTCAAGCAGGCCGAAGAGCGCATCGACGGCTGGAACTCGGAGCGGAAGTCGACGAGTGCCGAGGTCGACGCCGGGACCTTCGACGTCGTCCTCGTCGCCGCGGGTCTCCAATCCGACCGACTGGCGACCGCGACCGGGCTTTCCGCTGAGCCCAGAATCGTGCCTCTGACCAGCACGTATTCGCAGCTCAGTGCCCCCGCCGCCGAGGCGGTCCACGGCATCATCTCCTCCGTGCCCGACCCGGGTGAGCCGTTCGAGGAGACCGTGCTCGCGCGCACCGTCTCAGGTGCCCTGCTGCTCGGCCCGACGACTCACCTCGCGCTCGGTCGCGGGGAGGGGTCGGTCGGCGACATCGACTTCGGCGACCTCGGGGCGTCGTTCGGCTTCTCCGGGTTCTGGAAGTTCGCGAAGCGCAACGCCCGCGCGGCCGCCGAAGGCGTGCGGTCGGCGACGAGCACCTCGGCGTTCGTCGAGCGGCTCAAGCGCTACGCCCCCGACCTCGACACCGCGGGAATGACGACGGGCCCACGCGGGGTGGGAGCACTGGCGATCGATGACAAGGGCGAGCTCGTCACGGGTCTCGTCGTCTCCGCTCGCGGGCGGCTCACCCAGGTGAGGTCCGTGCCGAAGGCGGGAGCCACCTCGGCGCTGGCGATCGCCGAACACGTCGTCGCATCGGCCCTGAAGTCCGCGGGACGTCGCTGAGGCAGCCGAGAACCGCACGCACCGCCGCCCGCACACCCGGCCCCATCGCCGGCGCCGGCCTCACCCTCACCCTCACCCTGAATGGCGCTCGAGGAACTCGAAGACCTCGGTGTCGTCGACGCCGGGGACCGCGCCGGGCGGAACGGCGGCGAGCAGGGACGCGTGCATCTTCGCCGACGGCAGGGAGTTGTCCTCCCACTTCGCGGCGAGCTCCTCGGGCGCCGTGCGGCAGCACGAGGGATCCGGGCAGCGTGACTGCGAGCGGATCGAGGACTCCCGGCCTTCGAACCATTTGACGTGCGCGAACGGCACCCCGAC
Source organism: Brevibacterium sp. 2SA (assembly GCF_005502845.1). Classification (NCBI taxonomy): domain Bacteria; kingdom Bacillati; phylum Actinomycetota; class Actinomycetes; order Micrococcales; family Brevibacteriaceae; genus Brevibacterium; species Brevibacterium sp. 2SA. The sequence continues at coordinate 2,983 of NZ_SCMW01000074.1, forward strand.
GCTGATCGCGTAGTCGCCGCCGGGCAGCACCCGCGCCGTGCACCAGTACGATCCCTGCGGGGTGTCCGTGTACTGGTAGTACGGGCTGAAGCGGTCGGCGACGCGGAAGACCGTGCGTGAGGTGAAGCGCTTGCACGCGAACTGGCCCTCGATCGCCCCGAGCGGGTCGGTGGGGAAGGGCAGGCCGTCGTTCGAGTACGCCTTGTGGATCGTGCCCGAGGCATGGACCTTCATGAAGTGGACGGGCAGACCGAGGTGCTCGGTCGCAAGGTTCGTGAACCGGTGGGCGGCGGTCTCGTACCCGACGCCGAACATGTCCCGCAGGTACTCCACCGAGAGCTCCCGCTTCCGCTTGGCCTCGGTGAGCACCGGCACCGCCGCACTCTCGGGCAGGAGGACCGCCGCAGCGAGATAGTTCGCATCCACGCGCTGCTGGAGGAACTCGCGGAAGTCCTTCGGCGCCCCATGGCCGAGCACGTGCGGGGCGAGACTCGTGAGCAGATGCGTGCGCGGATCGAAGGCGGCATCGGCATTGGGCAGGTAGATCCGCCGGTTCGCGGTATCGGAGATCGACCGGGTCGAGGACGGCAGATCGGAGACGTAGTGGAGGCTGAAGCCGAGCTTCTCCGCGATCGTCGCCGTCTCCCGCTGGGACACCGTCCCCGACTCGTAGCCGGCGAGCGAGAGCAGCTCGGCCGCCTGCTTCTCGAGATCGGCGAAGTAGTTGTTCTTCTCCCGCATCGTCTCCCGCAGCTCCCGGTTGGCCCGCCTGGCCTCCTCCGGGGTCGCCGCCCGCCGGGTGAGCACCTCGGCGAGCTGCCGCTGCAGGCCGACGATCGCCTCGAGCGCATCCTGCGGCAGGGACTTGATGCGCACCTGCGGCAGACCGAGCGAGGAGTACATCGGGGAGGCCTGATTCCGCTCAGCCTCGAGTTCGAGAGCCTGCCTGCCGTCGACCGGCGTGGGGTCGAGGAGCTCGGAGACCTCGGTGCCGAGCGCCTGCGCGATGCTCGCAAGCAGCGTGACAGAAGTTTCCCGCTTGCCGTTCTCGATCGTCGAGATCTGCGAGGCCGCACGCCCCACTCTCTCCCCGAGCTCGGACAGCGTCAGACCCGCCTCTTTGCGAAAAAATCTGATTCTTCTGCCGATGCTGAGGTTGTCGACGGACGGACTCGTTTCCGTCTTCGGTGCTTGAGTACTGGTCACAACGGCCTCCGAGGCGGCGATCGGGGTGGTGCAGGGCGGGTGTGACCAGTATGACAGAAGCCACAATTTTCACCAATGGGAAGAAGTGAGAATCTTCTTCCCATTTTCCTCTGTCGAAGGGCTTGCAACCCCACCAAGATGGATCACACGAACCTCGGAACAACACAGGAGTGAGACATCATGAGCGCGAACACCACGCCGAACGAACTGCACGACATCGAAGCGATCCGCCGCGACTGGGCCACCAACCCCCGCTGGCAGGGAGTCGCCCGCGAGTACTCGCCCGAGGATGTCGTCAAGCTGCGCGGCTCGGTGATCGAAGAGCACACGCTGGCCCGTCGCGGAGCCGAGAAGCTCTGGGAGGAGATCCACGACCTCGACTTCGTCAACGCCCTCGGCGCCCTGACCGGCAACCAGGCCGTCCAGCAGGTCAAGGCCGGCCTCAAGGCCATCTACCTCTCCGGCTGGCAGGTCGCCGCCGACGCGAACCTCTCCGGCCACACCTACCCGGACCAGTCGATCTACCCGGCGAACTCCGTTCCCGCCGTCGTCCGCCGGATCAACAACGCGCTCATGCGCGCCGATCAGATCGAGCACGCCGAGGGCATCAGCACCGTCGAGGACTGGATGGTCCCGATCGTCGCCGACGCCGAGGCCGGCTTCGGCGGCCCGCTCAACGCCTTCGAGCTCATGAAGGGCATGATCAACTCCGGCGCCGCCGGCGTCCACTGGGAGGATCAGCTCGCGAGCGAGAAGAAGTGCGGCCACCTCGGCGGCAAGGTCCTCATCCCCACCTCGCAGCACATCCGCACCCTCCAGTCGGCCCGCCTGGCCGCGGACGTCGAGAACGTCCCCTCGGTGATCATCGCCCGCACCGACGCCGACGCCGCGACCCTGATCACCACCGACGTCGACGAACGGGACCAGCCGTTCATCACCGGTGAGCGCACCGCTGAGGGCTACTACAAGGTCCGCAACGGACTCGAGGCCTGCATCGCCCGCGGCAACGCGTACGCCCCGTACTCGGATCTGCTGTGGATGGAGACCTCGCTGCCCGACCTCGAGGTCGCCAAGCAGTTCGCCGAGGCGATCCACGCCGAACACCCGGACCAGCTGCTCGCGTACAACTGCTCGCCGTCGTTCAACTGGCGCAAGCACCTCGACGACGACACGATCGCGAAGTTCCAGCGCGAACTCGGAGCGATGGGCTACAAGTTCCAGTTCATCACCCTCGCCGGCTTCCACGCCCTCAACTACTCGATGTTCGACCTCGCCCACGGCTACGCCCGCGAGCAGATGAAGGCCTACGTCGACCTGCAGGAGCGCGAGTTCGCCGCCGAGGAGCGCGGCTACACCGCGACGAAGCACCAGCGAGAGGTCGGCACCGGCTACTTCGACCTCGTCTCGACCGCCGTCAACCCGGAGGGCTCGACCCTGGCCCTGTCCGGCTCGACCGAGGAAGCCCAGTTCCACTGAGCAGCCGCTCCTCACCTGCCGGGCCCGACCGGCCCGGCGGGTGAGGAACCCACAGACTCGGCGCGGCTCGACGATGTTTTCACGGGGTTTGCATCGTCGATCCGCGCCGAACCCCCACACAGCGCACACCCCGCACCCGCATCCAGCACACCGCAGTTCCTTACAGCACTCGGAATGAGTGAGGAGAAGACAATGTCCCGCATCACGATCAACGCACCTGAGGCACCCGGATACGACACCGTTCTCTCGGCGCAGGCGCTCGACTTCGTCGCGGGCCTCCACGAGACCTTCGCAGGCCGCCTCGGCGCCCTCATGGCCAAGCGCGGCAACCGCTCGGCGGAGATGAACGACGGCACCCTGCCCCGGTTCACCCCCGACTACGCAGCGGTGCGCGCCGACCGGACCTGGCAGGTCGCCGGCTCCCTCGACGCTCCCGGCCTCGAGGACCGCAGGGTCGAACTCGCCGGCCCCGTCACCGAACCCGAGATCGTCGCGGCACTGAACTCGCAGGCCAAGGTCTTCATCGCCGACTTCGAGGACTCGACGAGCCCGACCTGGGCGAACATCCTCGGCGGACAACATGCCCTCTACCTCGCGGTGCGCGACCGGCTGCCGGGCGTGAGCAACCGCAATCAGCCGACGATCGGGATGCGTCCGCGCGGCTGGCACCTGCCGGAGAAGCACCTCACCTTCACGAACTCAGACGGTGAGCAGACGCCGGCGATCGGCGCACTCGTCGACTTCGGTCTCTACTTCTTCCACAACGCCAAGCACCTCATCGACGGCGGCACGGGTCCATACTTCTACCTGCCCAAGCTCGAGTCCTCGCTCGAGGCCAGGCTGTGGAACCAGATCTTCGTCTGGGCGCAGGACGAGATGGGCATCCCGCAGGGCACGATCCGGGCGACCGTCCACATCGAGACGATCGCGGCCGCGTTCCACATGGAGGAGATCCTCTGGGAGCTGCGCGACCACTGTGCCGGCCTCCAGGCCGCCGGCTGGGACTACCTGTTCTCCGTCGTGAAGAACCTCCGCCACTCCACGGAGTTCATCCTCCCCGACCGCGACCGTCTGACGAACTCGCTGCCGCTGATGAAGGCCTTCACCGACCGTCTGGTGTGGACCTGCCACCGTCGCGGCGCCCATGCGATCGGGACGATGACGAACCTCATGACCAGCCACCCCGATGAGGGCTTCGTCGCCGCCGAGTTCGCCCGGATGCGCGAGGACAAGGCCCGTGAGGCGTGGCAGGGCTTCGACGGCACGTGGGTCGCCGACCCGGGTCTCGTTCCTGCGGCGCTCGCCGTCTACGATGCGGCCCTCGGCGAGCAGCCGCACCAGCTGGAGAACATGCGCCCCGACGTCCGGGTGTGCGCCGACCACCTCCTCGACATCACCGGACTCGAACCGGTCGTCACCGAGGAAGGCGTGCGGGTCAACATCCGCGTGGCCATCGGCTACCTCAACGAGTGGCTCGGCGGCAACGGCAATGTGGCGCTGGAGAACCTCCTCGAGGATGTCTCGACCGCGGAGATCTCCCGCTCGCAGATCTGGCAGTGGATCCACCACGAGGTCACCCTCGACAACGGCCAGCAGGTGACGAGGCAGCTCGTCGAGCGCTACCTCGGCGAGGAGCTCGCCCTCATCGAGCGCACCCCGGCCGACCATGTCACCGAGGCGGTCGAGATCTTCCGGGCCAGCGCCCTGACCGAGGAGTTCCCCGAGTTCCTCACGGTGCCCGCCTACACCGAGCACCTCGTCGACCGGGTGGCCAAGTCCGCGGTCACCGCAGCCTGACGAGCTGCCCGTCTGGTCGGCCTGACCGGCCGGCCCGACTGGTCGCTCAGCACGGCAGACAGCCACCGCCTCAGCGGAGGCCCCGACCCCGATCCGCATCGGCACTCTGGATCTGCACGGACTCGCACTGCACAGCGAGTCACGACAGGACAGGGTGCCGATGTGCGTGCGCGGGCGAACTTCAAGCACGGTGGTCCGACATTTCCGCGGTGCACGCACCCTGCCGGTGTCGGACCACCGTGCCGGTGTGGAGCCGCCCCGCCAGTGTCGGACCACCGTGCCGACGTCAGATCGCCGAATCGCCGAGGCGCGCGTCAGCCCTCGTCGCCCCACCCCTCCGGAGGCCACGGCTGTCCGTCGGCGAGGGCATTGAGCTGGTAGGAGACCGCGCCGTCGATCGATTCGCGGATGATGTCGGCGTGACCAGCATGCCTGGCCATCTCCGTGGTGAGATGGACGAGGATCCAGCGCACGCTCATGTCGAAATCCTGGGGCATCCACGGGTTAGCCACCGGCACCTGCGCGGCGAGGTCGATGCCGCGCTCGGCGATGTCCTGCCTCGTCGCCGCGATCTCGGCGACGGCGCGGTCGAAGACGGCGAGCACCTCGGCGATGTCGAGATCGGGCAGAGCGCTGCCGTCGAACGCGCCATCGAGTCCGAGGACGGCATTGAACTGCGCATAGTCCTCCTCGGTGGCGACGAGAGAGGGATCGCGCACCTGCTGGAGCCAGCCGTAGACGACCTGCGCGCCGTGCGTGAGGAGACCCGCGATGCTCAGCGCGCTCACGGTCGGAGTGCTGCGGGCCTGCTCATCGGTGAGATCGAGGGCGGTGAGCCGCAGCTGAGCGCACTGCTGCTCGAGGAAGGTGAGATGGGCGTCGGTTTCGGTCGTGACGGACGGTGCGAAGAACGGCATGGCTGGCTCCTGGGTGAGATGGCTGACGAACGGTGATCGCTCACTGTTCTGCGAACACCGCCATCATCGGAGCGTTTGCGGACGTATGATGTCCGCATTGTTCGATGGATTGCCGCTCCGAGCGTCGAAACGTTCGAGGATCTGCAGCCCGGAGCGTCCACCGCCCAGAACATTGCACCGCCCGCCCCTCTCCACCTCACCTTCCACCGCCCGACCTCGCACCACCCGACACAGAACCACCCGACCCCGAGGGGACCGATGACCGCCGAGAGCAGACTCCTCCGCCTCCTCGCCCTGCTCGGTTCGGGACGATCGTTCACCGCCGGAGAACTCGCCGGCGAGTTCGCCGTCACCGCCCGCACGATCCGCCGCGACATCGTCTCCCTCCGCGAACTCGGTTACGCGATCGACGCAGCACCAGGCGTCGACGGCGGCTACCGCGTCCGCAACCGGACCGTGCTTCCGCCCCTCCAGCTCGACGCCGGCGAGGCGATGGCCACCGGCATCGGACTCGCGCTGCTGCGCGGTGCGGGACTGAGCACGGAGAACGCCGAGACCGCGGGACGGAAGCTGCAGACCATGCTGCCGCCGACGATGAGCGCAACCGTCCGCGCCGTCGCCACCGCCGTCACCGTCGCCCCCGGCCACGAGCCTGACGTCGACCACGGGACCGTCGTCGCCCTCGCCTCGGCGATCGCCTCCCGCCACCGCGTGACCTTCTCCTATGCGAAGCCGTGGACGACCGCCGAGGCGGCCGACCGTCACGTCGAACCCGTCCAGATGGTCGTCCTCGGGTCCCACTGGTATCTCTTCGGCTGGGACCTCGACCGCGAGGACTGGCGGGTCTTCCGCCTCGATCGCATGGTCGACGTGCACGAGACGACGTTCGGATTCGCTCCCCGGGAGAGCCCCGACGCCGAGGCAGCCGTGCGACGCGCGGTCACCGTCGCAGCCTACGAGCACACGGTCGTCCTTGAGATCACGGCCTCGGCGTCCGAGGTCGCACCGTGGTTCTCCTCCCGCGGGGCCACCGTCACCGAGGCGGGGGAGAAGGTCCGCGTCGAGTTCGGAGTCGCCGACCTCGGGGCGGCGGCAGGGTATGCGCTCGGGATTCCCGTTCCGTGCCGCATCGTCGCTCCGCCGCAGCTGCGCGCGGAGCTTGCGAACCTGCGCGGGCGCATCGACGACATGTGCGCCGCAGCGGGCGAGGGCGAGGGCGAAGGCGGGCCCGCCGACTGAGGTGCCGATGTGCGTGCGCGGGCGAATTTCAAGCACGGTGGTCCGACATTTCCGCGGTGCACGCACCCTGCCGGTGTCGGAACACCGTGCTTATGCCGAATCGCCGTGCTGATGTGGAGTCGCCGTGCCGGTGTCGGAACACCGTGCCGAAGTCAGATCGTCGAATCGCCGAGGCGGGCGAGGATGTCCTCGGTGGTCGTCACCTCGGCGAACCCGCCGCCGGAGAGGTTGACCGCGGTGGCCTCGATGAGGGATTCGGCGCTGATCGTCAGTGTCTCGAGGGTCGTGGTGAGCGGTCCGGCAGAACCTGCTCCGGCCGAACCCTCGCCCCGCGTTCCCTCGGCAGCGGATCCTGTGATCCCGTCGGTGCGCACGGAGGCCGCGACGGTGGCGCTGAGCGGGAACGTCGTCGTCGCATCGAGTGCGACGACGACCCGGTAGCCCAGATTGCCGCCCATACGGGCCGTCGTCTCGACGCACATGTTCGTCTGGATGCCGCCGAGGACGATCGTGTCGATGCCGCGCCCGCGCAGCCACGCGTCGAGGTCGGGGCTGCCGATGAATGCGGAGTTGACCGTCTTCGTCACGAACAGATCGTGGGGTGCGCGGGCCACCTCGGCGAAGAGCTGATTGCCCGCGGCGTCCGGTCGCAACGGCGAGTCGGGCTTCGTGCTGTCGTGGCGGACGATGACGATCGGCGCCTCGGCCGCGGCGAACGCGGAGATGAGAGCGCAGACATTCGCGCGGCATCCCTCGAGGTCATGCGGTTCGCCCCAGTGGGGGTCGAGGAATCCGGCCTGCATGTCGATGACGATGAGCGCCGAGGTGGGTGTGGTCAGGCTGTTCTGCGTGGTGGTCATATCCCCATTCCACCGTCGTGTCCGTCGAACGACCAGTGGCGGATATGCCAGTGAGCAATAGAATCGTGCCATGACAGAGAATGAGCGCCGTCCGGACTCGACCTCCGAGGACGCAGTCGCCAAGAACCCAGCCTCCGATGACCAGGCCGTCTGGGAACCGGCCTTCGAGAACGCGGCCGCCGGGGACCCAGCCTCCGATGACCGGGGCGCCGGGGACCCAGCCTCCGAGGACGCGAGCCTTGACGTCGACATCCTCGTCTTCGACGAGGTCCGCATGTACGACGTGGCCACCGCCCTCGAGGTCTTCTCCGACCGGTCGGCCAGAGGGCTGCCGCCTGTGCGCGTGCGCCTCGTCGGCTCCCAGTCAAGCGTGCGCTGCGATTCGGGTGCCGTGCTGACCGTCGACACGGATGCCGCCGACACGGGTGCCGTGGAGCCCGTCCCCGCACGTGCCGCTGAATCTGCAGGTCAGCGGTCCGCTCGCCTGCTCGTCGTGCCGGGTTCCGAGGTGCGTCTGGGCCGGCTCGCCGAGGCCGACCTGACGCGGGTGCGCACGTTCGACGGCATCGTCGCGGCCCTGTGCACCGGTGCCTTCGCCGTCGCCGAGGCGGGACTGCTGGGGGGACGACGGGCGACGACGCACTGGCGGTTCGCCGATGAGCTCGCGACGCGCTTCCCCGACACCGAGGTGGTCCCCGACGAGATCTTCGTCGGCGCGGACCGCGTGTGGACCTCGGCGGGAGTGAGCGCCGGCGGGGATCTCCTCCTCCACCTCGCCGATCAGTCGTGGGGCGCCTCGGTGGCCGCCGACATCGCGCGGTCGATGGTCCTGCCGCTGCGCCGCACGGGCAATCAGGCGCAGTTCGTCGACAGGTCGGCGATCGAACTCGCCCGCAGCGCCTCGGCGAACAGCGACTTCCACGCCCTCGAAGCCCGCGTGGCCGCCGTCCCGCAGGAGGACTGGTCGGTGCGGCGCTTCGCCAGAGAGCTCGGACTGACCGAACGGACATGCTTCCGCACCTTCCGCGACCTCACCGGGCTGACCCCGCACGAATGGCTCACCGCGATCCGCCTCGACGTCGCCCGCCAACTGCTCGAGACGACCGCGCTGCCGATCGACCACGTCGCCGCGGACTCGGGACTGGGTTCGGGGGACAACCTGCGCAAGCATTTCGCCGCGAAGTTCGGGGTGGCCCCGAACGCCTACCGCGCGACCTTCGCAGCCCGGGCCGGCTTTGCTTCGCGCTGACCTCGGAGCGACCCCGACGCCGATGGTGCGTGTCCCGCAACGGTGACGTCGAGGTGTCCGGGAAGTGGCCGGAGGGTGAATCGCTTCACAGGTCGTCCATATACTGATGCCATGACGATTCTCATCGGCTATCTCCCTGCCCCGGAAGGCGAGGCGGCGCTGCGCGCGGGATTCGCTGAGGCCGCCCTGCGCACGTGCGACGCCGTCGTGGTCAATTCCCAACGACGCGGCGCCAGCGGCGCCCCGACCGAGATCGACAAGGACGACATCGATCGCATCGTCGCCCTCGGGCAGGAGGCGGGAGTCGCCGTGAGCGTGCTCCAGCCCGACCATGAGGACGACGTGCCGGGAACGCTCAACGACCTCGCCGCCGAGCATGACGCTCAGCTCATCGTCATCGGCCTGCGCAAGCGCTCGGCCATCGGGAAGTTCATCCTCGGCTCGCAGGCCCAGCGCATCCTCCTCGAAGCCGAAGTCCCCGTGCTCACCGCGAAGGCCTGATTCCCGCCGTTCACCGCGTAGGCCGAGGTTCTCCGCATGCAATGCAGGCGTGAACCCTACCGCGCGGATGTAGGCCTATGCGCGCCCGCTGCCTGGGCCTGATCTTCACCGCGTTCACCGCGCGGGCTCGAGTCCGTGACCCCACGCGAGCAGCTCGGCCAGGGAGACGCCTCGCGCATCGCTGAGGTCGGCGATCTGCGTCCGACACGAGTACCCGTCGGCGAGGACGACGCGAGTCCAGTTCGGTTCGGAGTCCCGCAGCACCGGCAGCAGGGCGAGCTCGGCGACGGCGACCGAGGTCTCGTAATGACCGGCTTCGGCCCCGAAGTTCCCGGCCAGTCCGCAGCACCCGCCGAGGAACTCCGCGCTCGCCCCCGCCCGCGACAGCAGCTCTTGATCCGCGGCCGTGCCGAGCACCGCCGACTGGTGGCAGTGCGGTTGGACGATCGCCTTGACGCCGGCAAGGTCGGGAAGCTCGGCGCCGATCTCGAGCAGATGCTCCGCGAGGGTCCGCACGCGCCCTCCCACCCGCTCAGCCGCATCGTCGGCAAGCAGCTTCTGCGCATCGTCCTTGAGCGTGGCCAGACACGACGGCTCGACCCCGACGATCGGCATCTGCCCGGTCGCATCGAGAGCCGCGATCGTCTGACGAAGGTGCGTCTTCGCCGCATCGAGCTGCCCCGTCGAGATGAGCGGCAGACCACAGCACACCGTCTGCTCGACGACGTGCACCCGCACTCCCGCATGCTCGAGGACCGCGACCGCGGCCGCGAGTATCCGCGGCGCGAAATGGTTCGACCACGAATCCGCGAAGAGGACGACCTCGCCGGGGCGGTCCGGCCCTGTCGTTC
>NZ_SCMW01000075.1:0-12657 GCF_005502845.1 Brevibacterium sp. 2SA
GACCGGCACGTTCTCCGCCATCGTCGACGCCGACTGGGGTGCCGGCGGTCTCGAGATCCGTCGCGCCGGGATCGTCCGCACCGCCCGCAAGCTCATGGACGGAACGGCCTTCGGCCGCTGAGTCCGAACCGCCGCAGACCCGAGAGCCGCATACCTGACCGCCGCGGACCCAAGCCACCACTCGTCACCCGCACCGCCGGACCACAGCAGAGGAGCCGATATGACCGATGCCCCCACGATTCCCGCCCCCGTGCGCAACCCGCACGCACCCACCGCGTTCACTCCTCCGCCGCTCTCCGTCGACGCCCACTGCCACATCTTCGGCCCCGCCGCGACGTTCCCGTTCGCGCCGAACCGCTCCTACACCCCACCGGATTCCGGGTACGAGGACTTCCTCGACCTCCAGTCCACGCTCGGCCTCGAGCGGGCCGTGTTCGTCCAGGCCAGCTGCCACGGCACGGACAACTCCGCGATGCTCGACGCCATCGAACGCGGTGAGGGCCGGTTCTCCGGGGTCGCGATGATCGACGATGCGACGACCGATGCCGAACTCGACCGCATGCACGAGGCCGGGGTCCGCGGCATCCGCTTCAACTTCGTCGCCCACCTCGGCGGGAGACCGGACCTCGAGAAGTTCTGGCGGCTCGTCCACCGCGTCGCTCCGAAAGGCTGGCACATCGTCCTCCACTTCGATGCGAAGGACATCCCCGACTACACGAACCTGCTGGCGAACATGCCCACGCCCTACATCATCGACCACATGGGGCGTGTGCGCACCGGCGACGGCCTGGACCAGAAGCCCTTCGCGACCCTGCTCGACCTCCTCGACGACGACCGGGCGTGGGTGAAGATCTCCGGTGCCGAACGCCTCAGCGCCACCGGGGAGCCGCCGTACTCCGATGTCGTCCCCTTCGCTCGCGAGCTCATCGCGAAGGCCGAAGACCGCATCCTCTGGGGCACCGACTGGCCGCACCCGAACGTGCGCCACATGCCCGACGACGGCGACCTCCTCGACTTCCTCGCCGAGATGGCCCCCGATGCGGCGACGCGCGAGAAGATCCTCGTGACCAATCCGCAGACGCTCTACCCGTTCCACTGACCCCTTCTCGACCCCGTCCATCCGCAGACCGACCGCACCACACCCACCGCACCACCGCAACCATCACAGAGAGGTGAGAACCATGACCGCCACCACCGAGACCACGACCGTGCAGACCGACCTCTACATCAACGGCGAACACCGCAGCACGCCGGAGACGATCGACGTTCCCGACCCCGCGAAGCCGGGCCGGATCGTCGGGCGGGCCGCCTCGGCGAGCAAGGACGACGTCGCCGAGGCGGTCGCCTCCGCCAAGGCCGCCGCCGCATCCTGGGGCAAGCTCAGCGCCGCCGAACGCGCCGAGCACATGCGCACCGCGATCGCCGGGATCGCAGACAACCGCGACGAGGACGCCCGCATCCTCTCGCAGGAGAACGGCAAGATCGTCCAGGAGGCGTGGGTCGATCCGCTCGTCCTCGAGATCCGTTGGAACCTCGCCCTCGACCTCGTCGACGAGGTGGAGCGCTCCACGGTGCTCGACTCCGCACCGGGGATCCCCACCCGCACCGAGGTCGCGCACAAGCCGATGGGGGTCGTGACGATCATCGTCCCCTTCAACTGGCCGATCGCCATCCTCGGCGCCTCCCTGCCGCACGCGCTGCTCGCCGGCAACACCGTCATCGTCAAATCCCCGCCGTCGACCCCGCTGGCCACCACGCTCGTCACCCAGCGGATCGCGGAGAAGCTGCCCCCGGGCGTGCTCAACGTCATCACCGGCAAGGACGAGAACATGTCCGCCCTCATCCACAACGAGGACATCGCGAAGGTGAGCTTCACCGGCAGCGTCGGGGGCGGGAAGAAGATGATGGAGATGGCCTCCGGCAGCCTCACCGCGGTGGTGCTCGAGCTCGGCGGCAACGACGCCGCGCTCATCCTCGAGGACGCGATCCTCGACGACGCCCACCTCGATCGGCTGTTCTCCGCGATCTACGACACCGCCGGTCAGATCTGTATGAACGCCAAGCGCATCTTCGTCCACCGGTCCCGCATCGGCGAACTCACCGACGGACTCGCGGCCCGGCTGGAGAAGGTCCGGCTCGGCTACGGGCTCGATCCCGAGACGACGATGGGTCCGCTGAACTCGCCGAAGCAGAAGGAGTTCGTCGACGAGCTCATCGCCGAGGCGAAGGCCTCGGGCGCCGAGGTCCGCGAGTACGCGCAGCTTCCCGACGGGGAGATGAGCGGCGGCAACTTCGTCCGCCCGGCCCTCGTCATCGACCCCGACACATCGCTGCGCGTGGTCACCGAGGAGCAGTTCGGTCCCGTCATCCCGCTCATCCCCTTCGACGACGAGGCTGAGGCGATCGCCGCAGCCAACGACACGTGGGCGGGCCTGAGCGGATCCGTGTGGACGGCCGACCCCGAAGCGGCTCAACGGGTCGGCGGTCAGCTCCAGTGCGGGTACGTGTGGGTCAACGACCACGGTGCACCCCGGCTCGACCTGCGCGCGCCCTTCGGCGGAGTGAAGAACTCCGGGATCGGCCGCGAACAGGGCATCGAAGGCGTCCGCGCCTTCCAGGAGTCCCATTCGATCTCCGTGCTCGATCCCGAAGTGCTCGCCGCGATGCAGCACTGAGGTTCGCCGAGGCGGGGCACCCGAGCCCCGCCTGCGGGCCGGCGCTCGGCTGGGCTGCGGACCCGCCGTCCCGGGCGCAACACGAATGGAGGGTCGATCCTCATCGAGGATCGGCCCTCCATTTCCCGTGTCAGCCCGAAGTGCCGGGCACAGGCGTCAGCACACCGCGCCGCCGCGCGGCCGCCCGCTCAGGCGTCGCTGGGCGGCAACCCGGCCTGCAGGCGCGCGGCGTCGAGGGTGTTGCGCAGCAGGGTCTCGATCGTCATCGGACCGACCCCGCCGGGAACCGGGGTGATGGCACCGGCGATGGGGGCCACCTCGGCGAAGGCGACGTCACCGCGCAGACCCGCAGGGGTGCGGTGGATGCCGACGTCGATGACCGTCGCCCCGGGCGCGACGAAGGCGTCGTCGACGGCCTCCTGCCGACCCATCGCGACGACGAGGACATCGGCTTCTCGCGCGACGGCGGGCAGGTCCGCGGTGTGCGAGTGGGCGATCGTCACCGTCGCATTGCGGTTGACGAGCAGCTGCGCCATGGGCCGTCCGACGAGCTCGGACCGGCCGATGACCACGGCACGCGCACCGTCGAGGTCGATGCCGGTCTCGTCGAGGAGGGTGATGATGCCGCGCGGGGTGCACGGCCGCAGCCCCGGCTCACCGCGGGCGAGGAGGCCCGTGCTCTGCGTCGTCAGACCGTCGACGTCCTTGACTGAGGGGTTAAGTGGGTTTACCCCGCTCTGGTCGGCCCGAACAACTGAAAATCCATGCCACGGGCTGTGGCGCAGCTTGGTAGCGCACCTGACTGGGGGTCAGGGGGTCGCAGGTTCAAATCCTGTCAGCCCGACGTAAAAGCCCAGGTGAGAGTAGGTTTCTCGCCTGGGCTTCATCATGTCCGGGGGTCGTTCTCTGTGGTCCCCCTCTGGTCCCCCGGCGCTCTCGCCGGTGGTCGCCTGTGGACGAACTGATCGCCCAGAACCCGCGTCCTGTGGATATGGGGACCAAAAGGGGACCAGAACGCTTCCGGGAGCACTCCCGCGGGCGTCGGAGCGCATCACAGGCCCCTGGTCGCGGGGCTGCTGCGCCGGGCGTTCTTGCGTTGTCCGGCGGTGGAGAGGAAGGCGTTGGCCTGCTCGGCGGCGGAGGCGAGGTGGCGGTCGTCGGGGTGGAGATAGCCGCGCGTGGTCTCCATCGAGGCGTGCCCGAGGATGTCTTGCAGTACGTGCAGCGGGATGCCCGCGTCGGCCATCCAGGTTGCCCCGGTGTGGCGTAGGCCGTGCCGGGTGAGGTCGGGCAGTCCGAGCTTCGCGACGATGCCGTCCCAGTTGGTGGCGTCGCGGACGGTCGCGGTGGTGAGATAGCCGCCCTTCGGGCCGACCAGCAACGAGTCCTCGGGCTCCTTCCCGTCGGTGAGGCGTTCGAGCACTGGCCGGAGTGGTTCGAGGATCGGCACGCGGCGTTCTTTGCGGCTCTTGGTCGGTTTTGTAACCAGGCCGCCTTTGCCGGGGAAAACCTGCCGGCGGATCACGACGAGGTTCTTGCCGTAGTCCACGTCCCCGACCTGCAACCCGGAGACCTCCGAGGACCGTGCGGCGAGTAGCGCGGCGAGCATCACGAAGTCGCTGTAGGACTGATGCACCTTGCCGCACGCCCTGGCGAGGCGGTTGAGGGTCTTCATGTCCGGGATTGCGTGCGCCCGTGGGGAGGTGTGTTCGGCGGACTGGCCGCGGAAGGCGTTGCGGTTCAGGCTCCGCTTGGCGCGGTTCTTCGCAGGATTGATCTGGATCAGCCCGTCCCGCACGGCCTCATCGAGCACCCGCACGAGCGGGGCGATGGTGTTCTTGATGGTCGACGCGCCGTGACGCTGCTCCCACTCATCAATGGTGCGGTCGATGATCCCGGCGGTGATCTGGGTGACCGGCAGGTGCCCGAGCGCGGGCAGCACGCGCAGTTTCAGCCCGTACCCGTAGGTCTCGCCGGTGGAGGTCGGGTCCAGGCCCCGCGCCCACCGGTCGCCGATGGAGGTGACGAACTCCAGCAGCGTCATGGACACGTCCATGCCCTTGGTCGATGAGTTGCGGAGCTGGTCGAAGAACGCGTGCGCGGCCGCTTCGTCTCGCACGATTTCCGAGCGGATGACACGCCGCTTGGTGGTCGGGTCGGTCCACCGGGCTCGGGCGCGGATGCCGTAGGAGCGGCGCTCCATGTCTGTGGAGACCTTCACGCCGATCGGCGGGACCGGCTTGGGCTCGGCGGTCGGCTGCGGTTCAGCTCTGCGGGGCACGGTCGTGTTCCAGCTCGCTCAGCCAGCGGTCCACGGCGTCGAGCCGGTACCGGGCGATCCCGCCAAGCCGCAGGAACGGCGGCCCCGTGCCGGCCGAGCGCCACCGCGACAGGGTGGACTCCGAGACCTTCAAGTACGCGGCGACCTCACGGCTGTCCAGCAGGGGCGAGACGAGTGCCTCGGTCTTGTCGCTCACGACACTTCTCCGGTGTCCGGGTCGAGGTCGCGGTAGAACGCTTCCTCTGCCTCGCGGCGGGCCTGGACGTCGGCCATGACGAACTCCACGAACTCGGCGTCGCGGTCGGTGATCGGGATGTCCTCGATCGGGTCGCCGGGTTCCTCGCCGGGCCAGACAGTCTGCCGGGTGGGACGGTCGTGGTCGAGCCGGGTGCCGCAGGCGGCGACCCATTCGCGGAGCCGCTGGCGGGCGTCGGCGAAGTCGCGGTGCCAGCCGAGCGGTGCGCTGCCGTTCTGGTCCGGGTCGTAGGCGCAGAGCCAGTGAAGGTGCAGCGCGCTCAGCTCCCACAGCAGCTCCGGGTGCATGTGCCAGGCGGGCGGGATCACGGAGGCGGGGAGCCCGTAGGTGTGGCGTAGCCAGTCCACCCAGCGGTTGAGCTCCAACCACTCGGCCTCGGCGTCCTCGGCACTCAGCAGGTTCCAGTTGATCGGGTGCGGCGGCTCGGCGATCAGCGGCTCGTCGTAGCCGTCGTCGTCCATCTGGTCCACATCCGAGTCGGGAACATCGTTCGTCGTGGCGTCGCCACCGGGTTCGTCGGACATGCTGGGCTCCTGTCTGCTCTCCGGCGCCGGTTCGTGCCGGGCCGTTGTGGCGGGCAGGTGCTCCGTGCCGCGACCGGCGTTCAGGTGCCGGAACGACGGAGCAGGGCTTCGATCTCGGCACGGTCGGCGGCGAGCTGGCCGGCGTCGGGACGCTTGGGCCAGGGGTGCAGGTCGGTGACGATCGGGGCCGCGGAGCGCAGCAGCACGATCCCGGTCCCGAACGGGAGCCGGCGGATGCGGTCGGGCGGGAAGATCGGCACCCGGCGCACGGACCGCTGGTTGGAGCGGGTGCCGTGGTCGCCCAGCGTCACGGAGTCGGTGTATTCGTCGCGTTCGCCGACCAAGGCGCTCAGGTCTTGCAGGTCCCGGCTGTTGGAAGCCCCGCCGAGGATGACCTTGACGATCGAGGCGTCCCAGATCGCGTTCGCCTGGTGCTCGTTCCAATTGTCCCGCGCCTGCGCGAGCGATTGGAGCACCGGCATGGTCGTGATCCCCGACCCGCCGCCTTCGGCCATCAGCGTCGGCAGCGACGGCAACGGCGAGAGGTTGGCTATCTCATCCAAGGCCAGCAGCATCGGCGGATCGAGCCGGGCACCGGCCGACCGTGCGGCCAGGCGGCGGGCGGTCTCGATGAGGTCTTCCACGAGCGCGGCGACCAGCGCGGCGCTGGCTCCCGCACCGGACCCGGTTGCCAGCAGGAACAACGTGCCGCGGTCGCGGATGAACGCTTCGGGATCGAAGCCCTCACCGGGGCCGGGCGATACGGCGTCGAGCACGCGCGGGTCCGCGAGGGAGCCGAGAGCCAAGGAGACGCCCTGCCAGATCGAGTCGCGGGTGCGGGGGTCGGAGTCGATCATCGCTTCCAGAGACTCGGCCCACCCGGTCGCAGCCTGCGTGGAGCCGGTCAGGATCGCCACCGCGTCAGCGGCCGCGGTCGGATCGAGAGTCCACCTGAACAGCTCGGCGGGCGGCCGATGGTCGATCGCTGCCGCGTGCAGCAGGGCTTGGAGCGCGGCCCGTGTCTTGCCCTCCCAGAAGCCTCCGCCGTCGACGCCGCCTGCGGACAGGCCGGTGCCGGCGGCGAGCCCGGTGGCGCGGATCATCGCCGTCTGCGGCGACTCGCAGCCCCGGATCGGTGACCAGCGCAGACCGGCGGGCAGACCCTCGGCCAAGTGTTGCGGGTCGAAGATCGCGACGGGGCCGATCCTGCGACGGGCGCGCATGGTCGCGGTGAGGTTGTCCGGCCTGGTCGAGGTGACGACGACGGCGCCGGGCGCGTCGAGGATCGCCGGGATCACCAGATGCAGGCCCTTCCCGGAGCGGGGCGGCCCGATCACCATGATCGAGTCCTCGACCGACGCCCACACGCCGGTGCCCTTGGAGGTGCCGAGCCGGTAGCCCACGTCCGCCGGCTTCGGGTCAGCCAGGCCGGGGCGCAGGTTTCCCGCGCGGCGCAGCAGCGCCTTCTCAGACGCAGCGGCGGCGACTTCGTGCCGTGTGGCGATCCCGGCCATGCGGCGCGGGTCGGTCTCGATCCGGTGGGTGTGGCGGCGCAACCGCAGCCACGCCCATAGCCCGCCGGTCACGAGGCCGGCGAGCAGCAGCCCGGCGACGATCCAGTAGACGACCGGGTTCAGGCCGTCCGCGTCGAGCGCCGCGCCGGGATCACCAGGGTGGAACAGCACACCGACCCCGGAAGCGGGATCGCCGGCCGGCTGGGGCGTGCCGGTCAGGAACGCGGCCACCGATCCCGCGGCGCGCAGGATCAGCGCGACGCCGAACAGGACGACCAGCCCGATCATCGCGGCGTTGGTCAGCTCGTCCCCGAACGAGCCGGTCTGCCGGCCCTGCTCGTTCACGGCACTCGCCGGATGATCGTGGTGCCGGAGACCCGGCCGAACAGGATGACCTCGATGACCTCGTCGGTCCGGTCGGCGCCGTTCCCGGCTGGGTCGATGAGGGCGCGCGCGGTGCCGGAGTGGGCGGCGTCGGTGTGCCCGGTGACGACTGCGACCGCCACGTCCTCGCCCGGAACGAACCCCTTGCCCTCGACGGTGTGAAACACCGGCCCGGCCTGCGCCGCCGGTTCCGGTTCGGGCTCGGGGCGGGAACGCCGGCGGCGGGCGGCGACGATGTCGGTGAACGTCGTGCCGTCCGCTTCGCGGACCTCGACCCTCGCCGGTGTCGTCCGGTCGTTCGTGGCGCGGTCGATGATCTGCCCGAACGAGGAGCGCCGCCACGGCGGCGCGAAAGGGTCAGGGTCCAACCGTTTCCCGTCGACGGTGACGGTCACGGTGCCGTCCTCGCGCACATCGAGCACGACGAGCGGAATGGACACCGGGACGGGCTCAGGCTCGGGCTTCCTCATAGCGTCGAGGTGAGTCAACGCCGCCATGAGAGCATGCGTGGCGCTCCTGGGCGTCCGCGCGCACGTACGAGCCGTGCAGGTCGAACCTCTGCCGCGTACGGAGGAATGTCGGACGTCTCTGGCAGGCTCTTCGTATGAGTGATGAAACTTGGGACGGCCGCCGGGCGGTCAGTGCGAGTTCGGGTGATAACACGGTTTCGCGTGCGCGGCAACCGGATGGTTGACGCGCACACTGGGGAGACATCATTCCGTGTCCGCGACGACGGCAGAGTGGTGGATGCCAATTCCGGCGAGACACGGTTTCGCGTGCGCGATGACGGCCGTGTGGTCGATGTCAACACGGGTGAGACGGTCTACAGACTCAGAGGTTGAGTCACTTAGCCCTGGGCGTGAGGAAGGGCGTGAGGAACGAATCGGTGACAACTGATCGTTAGTGCCGGGAGGCGCTGGCGGGGAGGATGTCATCATGCCCGGTCCTTATCCGAAAGAGTTCCGCGAAGACGTCGTCGCGGTCGCTCGTCGCCGCGAGAGCGGCGTCACCATCAAACAGATCGCCACCGACTTCGGCATCAGCGAAGCAACGCTGCAGAACTGGCTCCGACAAGCCGATATCGAAGACGGCAACCGTCCCGGCCAGACCGCCGCCGATGCCGCCGAGGCGCGGGATCTGAAGAAGCGGATCCGGTTGCTTGAGCAGGAGAACGAGGTGCTTCGGCGTGCGGCGGCGTATCTGTCGCAGGCGAACCTGAAACTCGGTGGCTCCCCAAAATGACGTACCCGCTCGTTGCTGAGCTCGCCGCCGCGGGGATTCCTGTGACGGTGTCGTGCCGGGTCCTCAAGCTCGCCCGCCAGCCCTACTATCGCTGGCGAAACGATCCCGTGCGGAGCGCGGACGTCCTCCGCGCGTATCGGATCAACGCGCTGCACGACGCGCACCACGACGACCCGACGTTCGGGTATCGATATCTCGCTGACGAAGCGCGGCGAGCCGGGTGGCGGATGAGCAGGCGGACGGCGTGGAAGCTGTGCTCGCAGGCCGGGATTCTCTCGTCCGCGCAACGCCGACGGCGCGGGAAGGGCAAGAAGGCCGGCCCGCCCGTGTTCGACGATCACGTCAAACGGGTGTTCCGCGCTGACGCGCCGAACCGGCTCTGGCTCACGGACATTACGGAGCACCGGACGAGCGAAGGCAAACTCTACTGCTGCGCGATCAAGGACGTATTCTCCAACCGCATCGTGGGGTACTCGATCTCGGACCGGATGACCGCGAAGCTCGCCGTCGACGCCGTCCGCAACGCCGTCACTCGCCGCGGCGAGGTCGCTGGCTGCATCCTGCACGCCGACAGAGGCAGCCAGTTCCGCAGCAGAGCGATGGCCAGCGAACTGAACCGACACGACATGGTCGGATCGATGGGCCGCGTCGGCGCCGCCGGAGACAACGCCGCCATGGAGTCGTTCTGGTCACTGCTACAGACGAACGTGCTCAACCAGCAACGGTGGGCCACCCGGCAGGAGCTGCGACTCGCCATCGTCGTCTGGATCGAGCGGAAGTACCACCGTCAGCGCGCCCAGGACACCCTCGGCGGCTTGACGCCCATCGAATTCGAAGCCAAACTGACCGAGCCGCTCACACTCGCGGCCTAAACCGAAACTGTCACCAGTTCGTTCCTCACGCCCAAGGAACGGTTTTGGCAATCATACAGCGAAGCGTGTATGTTCATTGGGTGCTGACTATAACCGATCGATTGGACGTGATGAACCGGCTCGGCCGAGCAATGGCCGACCCGACACGTTCACGCATTCTCATGACCCTGCTTGACGGCCCGATCTATCCTGCGGCACTGGCCCGCGATCTGGATCTCAGTCCGTCCAACGTTTCTAACCACCTGACCTGCCTTCGCGACTGCGGCATCGTCGTGGCCGAACCTCAGGGCCGCCGAACGCGGTACGAGGTCGCAGACCCCCGTCTCACCCGTGCGCTTACCGCTCTGCTGGATACGACCTTGGCTGTGGATCACGAAGCGACCTGCATCGACCCTTCCTGCGCTGTTTCGGAATGCACGGCGGAGGTGCACATATGATCCTGCTCTCGATCCTGCAAGCGATCGGCCTGTTCCTTGCCACGAATATCGACGACATCATCGTGCTCTCACTGTTCTTCGCCCGGGGTGCAGGGCAGCGAGGCACGACGGTTCGGATCCTAGTTGGACAGTATCTGGGGTTCGCAGGTATTCTCGGCGCTGCCGTACTCGTAGCCCTCGGCGCCGGAGCGTTCCTGCCTCCTGAGGTCATCCCATACTTCGGCCTGATCCCCTTGGGATTGGGGCTATGGGCGGCCTGGCAGGCGTGGCGTCGGCGGCATGACGATGACGACGATGATGAGGGCAAGATTGAAGGCAGGAAGGTCGCTGTCTGGGCCGTGGCAGGAGTCACCTTCGCCAACGGCGGGGACAACATCGGTGTTTACGTTCCAGTTTTCCTCAGTGTGGGGCCTGCCGCCGTGGTCGCATACTGTGTTGTGTTCCTCGCTCTCGTTGCGGTCCTGGTGTTCGTGGCCAAATTCATCGCCACCAGACGTCGGATCGCGGAAATCCTGGAACGCTGGGAGCACATCCTGTTCCCAATCGTTCTCATCGGCCTGGGCATCTTCATCCTGATCAGCGGCGGGGCATTCGGGCTCTGACGCATGAAGAAGACAAAGCGAACTGGGGTCTCCAAAGCCAGGTTGCGCCTCGGTTTCAGGGGTTCGTGCTCATCCCCGCGAGACCTGGTCACGCGGGGATGAGCACGAACCCGTCTTCTGGTTGTGCCGGGAAACGCCGCAAGTCGACCCGAAAGTCCTGGCCTGGGACTGTGTACTCCGCAGCGGCCAACCGTCCCGCAGCGGAAGCGAGGAGGTCCACCGTCGCCGGTTCACCCGGGCAGCGGTGGCCGTCCTCGTAGAATCCACCGCCTGCGCGTTCCGAAATTGCCCAGATGGTCGAGTTGCAGAGATTCCTTCTGAAGTCAAGAACCGTTCCACCGTGGCACGCAGCGCAGTTGCGGCCAGACCAGGATCAGCGAAAAGCACGCGAGAAGCGCGCAGCACACCCTCTCTTACTTCGTCGGGTGCCTATCTCGGGATCGGCATTATCAGCATCGGCGGATGCAGGTGCGTCACAGTGTAGTACGAGGAATAGGCGATGCCTTGGTACTCGAAATCATCGCGGTTCGACCTGTGGGAGTAGTCCACGCGATAGTCGCCGTGCCGTGCACAGCCTGTCGACACTCGGGATTCTCGCACTGACCGCGGACGACAAACGTGCCGGAAATCCACTCCGGCTCGAACGCAGGGTGGTTGCGCGCGGAAGCTGAATCGTGTCCTTCATCCTCGGTGGGCGCTGAGAATCCGATGTATCCGGTCTGGCACTTGGGGCACGCAGGCCGCGGCCACGGCTGTCCGTCCTCAATCGGGCGAGCGAGCTCGGAAAGTGCGGGGTCCACAGCCATGCTTCCAGCGTAAGCGGGACGCTATGCGGACAGGCGTAGAATGGGAATCGATCGCGGGCGACGGCTCTAGCCTTTGCCGGTCATGCGGGCGGTGGTGTCGAACGCGGCGAGCTCGGCGGGGTGGAGTTGGTGCTGCACGACGAAGGCCCGGTCCTTGATCCGCCAGAGCCCTTGCCCGGTGCCGAGTCCGGGCAGCAGGCGGCGTTCGGTGCCGGTCAGCCCGAGCGCGACGGCGGTGGGGCCGAGCTGATCGGTCTCCTGCCGGTAGACGATCTTCGTCTCCGCGTTTGCCAGCAGGCTGTTCGCCAGCGCCCGGTTCGCCGATCCGGCATCGCCGACGTTCTCCAAGTCGGTGAGCTTGTGGAACACCAAGAGATTGGCCAGCCCGTAGTGCCGGGCGAGACGCCAGTGGGCGTCCATCCTGCGCAGGAGCGCCGGGTGGGACATGAGCCTCCATGCCTCGTCGTAGACGACCCATCTGCGGCCCCCGTTGGGGTCGAGCAGGGCGGCTTCCATCCATGCCGACGAGCAGGTCATCAGCACCGAAATCAACGTGCTGTTCTCGGTGACGCGCGAAAGATCGAGGCTGACCATCGGCAGCGACGGGTCGAACCTGACGGTGCTCGGCCCGTCGAACAGGCCGGCCAGGTCCCCGGCCACCAGGCGGCGCAGCGCGTGGCCGACCTGGCGGCCGTCCTCGGTGAGCCGGCCGTCCGGGTCGTCGGCAGGGTCGGGGCGCAGCAGCCGGTCGACCACCATCGGCAGGATCGGCACGTCCGCGTCGCGGACCGCGCCGGCCAGGGCGGTGTCGATCGCGGTGTGCTCCAACGGCGCCAACCGCCGATCCAGCACCGTCTCCGTCAAGGCTCCGAGCAGATCGCGGCGTCGCGCGGCGAGGGTGGTGGCCCACTCCTGGTCGGACAGGCCGCCGGGCCGGTAGCCCTCATCCAAGGGGTGGGCTGTGTCAAGTTTCGTAGACGATCTCTTTGTGGATCAGGCGGCGATCGCGGCCTGAAGGGTGTAGTCGGCGCGCGCTTCGGCGGGCGTGCGGTAGCCGAGGCTCG
>NZ_SCMW01000076.1:0-12370 GCF_005502845.1 Brevibacterium sp. 2SA
GGGGTACACCCCGGGGAGGGCGCCGAGGAGGGGGTGGCCTCGCGGACCGATCCAGGGATCATCCGGTCAGGTGCTGCCTCCGGCTGGGGTGAGCGCCGGGACTCGAGGGGGTTTGGGTGCCCCGCGCGCAGCTGGGTCGGCTCGCTGCGCGCGGGACGGGTTCGGGTGCTCTGGCCGAGCCCTCAGAAGAAGCCGAGGGCCTCGTCCGAGTAGCTGACGAGCAGGTTCTTCGTCTGCTGGTAGTGGTCGAGCATCATCTTGTGGTTCTCACGCCCGATGCCCGAGGCCTTGTAGCCGCCGAAGGCCGCGTGCGCGGGATACGCGTGGTAGTTGTTCACCCACACGCGACCGGCCTGGATGTCGCGTCCGGCCCGATAGGTCGTGTTGCCGTAGCGACTCCACACGCCCGCGCCGAGGCCGTAGAGCGTGTCGTTGGCGATGCTGATCGCATCGTCGTAGTCGCTGAACGTCGTCACCGACACAACCGGCCCGAAGATCTCCTCCTGGAAGATCCGCATGCCGTTGTCGCCCTTGAAGATCGTCGGCTGCACGTAGTACCCGCCGGAGAGGTCGCCGTCGAGTTCGGCCCGCTCTCCGCCGATGAGCACCTCGGCGCCCTCCTGCTTGCCGATGTCGAGGTAGGAGACGATCTTCTCGAGCTGATCGTTCGAGGCCTGCGCCCCCATCATCGTGTCGGTGTCGAGCGGGTTGCCCTGGATGATCTTCTCGGTCCGCTTGACGACGGCTTCGAGGAACTCCGGCGCGATCGACTCCTGGACGAGCGCGCGCGACGGGCACGTGCAGACCTCACCCTGGTTGAGGGCGAACATCGTGAAGCCCTCCTGCACCTTGTTCCAGTACGCGTCGTCGGAGCTCATGACGTCGGCGAAGAAGATGTTCGGGCTCTTGCCGCCGAGTTCGAGGGTGACGGGGATGATGTTCTGCGAGGCGTACTGCATGATGAGGCGACCGGTCGTCGTCTCACCGGTGAACGCGATCTTCGAGATCCGCTTGTTCGACGCCAGCGGCTTGCCCGCTTCGAGTCCGAAGCCGTTGACGACGTTGACGACGCCGGGCGGCAGCAGATCGCCGATGAGCTCCATGAGCACGAGGATCGAGGCCGGTGTCTGCTCGGCCGGCTTGAGGACGACGGCGTTGCCGGCGGCAAGCGCGGGGGCGAGCTTCCACGTGCCCATGAGGATGGGGAAGTTCCACGGGATGATCTGGCCGACGACGCCGAGCGGCTCATGGTAGTGGTAGGCGACGGTGTCCTCGTCGATCTCGGAGATCCCGCCCTCCTGCGCCCGGATGGCCGCCGCGAAGTAGCGGAAGTGATCGACGGCCAGCGGCAGGTCGGCGTTGAGCGTCTCGCGCACGGCCTTGCCGTTGTCCCAGGTCTCCGCGACCGCGAGCATCTCGAGGTTCTCCTCCATCCGATCGGCGATCTTCAGCAGGATGTTCGACCGCTCCGTCGGCGAGGTCTTCCCCCAGGCCGGTGCGGCGGCGTGGGCGGCGTCGAGGGCGAGTTCGATGTCCTCGGCGGTGCTCGCGGGCACCTCGGTGAAGGGCTGGCCCGTCACCGGGGTGGGGTTCTCGAAGTAGTTTCCGTTCGTCGGGGCCACCCACTCCCCGCCGATGAAGTTCTCGTAACGGGGCTTGAAGGTGACGAGGGATCCGTCCTCGCCGGGCCGGGCGTACACAGTCATGGCAACTCCTTTGCTGCGATGTCCTCGGGAGAGGTCTCTCCGATTGGACTTCACGCTACCGGCGGCAACGTTGCATCACAGTTGCATCGTCGGCCGGCCGGTCAGTGCCCGAGGGATTCGAGCCTGACGACAGCGGCCGTGCGCTCGGGGGCATCGGGCGGCGCGAGCCGGAGGACGGCCATGAGCACCTCGGTGTCGGCCTGGGCGTGCGGCAGCGCAGCGTAGCGCCACAGCTGCTGCCACGTCCCGTCGGTGAGCAGCGTCTCCCGCAGCAGGACATCGAGTTCGGCGCTGATCTCCCGCACCCCCGGCGCCTCCGACTCCGGCAGGACCGCGCCCCGGTAGGCGCACAGCGCGGTCTCGGCGTCGCCGGCCGCGAGCGCACGATGGGTGCGCTCGACGTCACTGTCGAGTCGTCCCCGGATCCGGTAGGGTCGGCCCAGGACCTCGATGTCGCCGAGGCGGCTGATCGTCTTGCGCAGCCGTGCGATCTCCGCCCGCACCGTGACGTCGCTGCCGCCGAAGGGCCAGAGCCGATCGGCGAGCTCCGCGTTCGTCAGACCGGTGGGATGGCGGTGGAGCAGGAGGAGGATCTCGGCGTGGCGCTTCGACAGGTCGATGCGCTGCCCACCAGGACCACTGAGTCTCGGAGTCGGACCGCTCACCTCGAGGAACGCGTCAGTCGTCGTCTCCGGAGCGGGTCCGGTCGTGCCGTCGCCGGAGGCGTAGAGCTGCGACAGACCCGCCGAGGCGGCCTGTGCCGTCGAGCTGAGCAGCGGCAGGACGATCGCGGAGACCGCATCGTCTCCCCCGGTGACGTCGATGATCCCGATGACCTCGCCGGTGACGGGATGGGTGACCGGCACGGCGCTGCAGCTCCACGGGTGGACTTCGCTCGCGAAGTGCTCGGCCCGGCTGATCTGCACCGCTGAGCGGGAGCGGAGAGCCAGGCCCGGCGCCGAGGTGCCCATGGCGTCCTCGGACCAGTCGGACCCGGGGACGAAGCCCATGGACTCCGCACGATGGCGGACCGGCTTCTCCCCCTCGACCCAGAGGAGGCAGCCCTGTTCGTCGCCGAGTGCGACGAGGAGTCCCGCCTCGGTGGCGGGTTCGATGAGATGGGACCGCAGCAGCGGCATGATCGAGTGGAACGGGTGTCGGCGGCGGACCTCGGTCAGCTGCGCCTCATCGTAGGCGACTGTCGGGTGCACACCTGCCGGATCGCGGAGTCGGTCGAGGCTGCGGGTCCAGGATTCGAGGACGGTCGAGCGCACGCCGAGCCCCGGCTGCGGTGCCAGTGCCGGACTTGCGAGGTTGTCATGGGCCCGACGCACGATCAGCTGATAGTCGTCGCGCAGCAACGGTGTCGAATGCATCGCGATCCGTGCCACCTCCATCGGCGGGAATCAGTCAGTTGACCAGGATACGGACAATCCTATCGCGAACCGCTCCGGGGGCAAGGTGCGGGAACGACGCAGGGCGGGAAGTGAGAATCTCACTTCCCGCCCTGCTCAGGCGTCGGTCGCGGATCAGTCCGCGGCCGGCATCAGGCGCGCAGCGCGGCTGCGTCGACCGGAACGCCGGGACCGTTCGACGTGGTGATCGTCGCCTTGGTGATGTAGCGGCCCTTCGACGAGGACGGCTTGAGGCGGAGGATCTCCTCGATCGCGGCATCGAAGTTCTCCTGCAGCGCCTGCTCGGAGAAGGAGGCCTTCCCGATGACGAAGTGGAGGTTCGAGTGCTTGTCGACGCGGAACTCGATCTTTCCGCCCTTGATGTCCGTGACGGCCTTGGCGACATCCATGGTCACGGTGCCGGTCTTCGGGTTCGGCATGAGGCCACGGGGACCGAGCACCTTGCCGAGACGTCCGACCTTGCCCATCATGTCGGGGGTGGCAACCGCGGCGTCGAAGTCGGTGAAGCCGTTGGCCACCTTCTCCAGCAGGTCATCGGAACCGACGTAGTCGGCACCTGCTTCGCGGGCTGCCTCTGCACGGTCGCCGGCGGCGAACACCAGGACCCGGGCGGTCTTGCCGGTACCGTGCGGAAGGTTGACGGTGCCGCGCACCATCTGGTCCGCCTTGCGGGGGTCGACCCCGAGGCGGAGGGCGACCTCGACGGTGGCGTCGTACTTCGACACCGAGGTCTCCTTGGCCAGGTCGATCGCCTGAGCCGGTTCGTACTTCACATCAGCGGCGATCTTCTCAGCCGCGGCCTGGTAGGCCTTTGAGCGCTTTGCCATCTGCTTCTCTCCTTGCAGTCGTGGTGTGGGCGGCGCATCCGCCCTGCCACAGTGGAATGTCTGGTGACTCTAAGAGTCTCAGACCTCGATGTCGGTGGTGATGCCCATCGACCGCGCGGTGCCCGCGATGATGCGGTCAGCCATGTCGAGGTCGTTGGCGTTGAGGTCGGGCATCTTGGTCGTCGAGATCTCACGCACCTGGTCGGCGCTCAGGTGAGCGACCTTGACGGTGTGCGGGGTCGCCGAACCGGACTTCACGCCGGCAGCCTTCTTGATGAGCTCAGCGGCGGGCGGGGTCTTGAGAACGAAGGTGAACGAACGGTCTTCGTACACGGTGATCTCGACGGGAACGATGTTCCCGCGCTGGGATTCAGTCGCAGCGTTGTACGCCTTGGTGAATTCCATGATGTTGACGCCGTGCTGGGCAAGCGCCGGACCGATCGGAGGAGCCGGGTTGGCGGCACCTGCCTGAATCTGGAGCTTGACGAGGCCGGCTACCTTTTTCTTGGGAGGCATATGCGGTCCTTAATCTTGAGAGTTTCCATGCGCCGAGCGGCGCATCATTCGCTGCCGCCTCCGCCGATACAGAGACGACAATCAAACCACACCAGTATTCCATGTCCGCTCTCCCCCAGGCAAATGGTCGTGAGCGGGAACACAGCACCGTGGTCGGGTGGACGCAGAACGCGACGGGGCCCGGTTCTCACCGGGCCCCGTCGCGACTGGAGTGCGTGTCTCAGGTCAGAGCTTCGAGACCTGATCGAAGCCGAGCTCGACGGGAACGTCGCGCTCGAAGATCGAGAGCAGCACGGTGAGCTTCTGCGAGTCGGGGCGGATCTCCTGGATCGTCGCCGGGTGACCCTCGAACGAGCCCTCCTTGACGAGGACGGACTCGCCGACCTCGAACTCGACCTCGGTGATCGGAGCGGACTTCGCGGCCTGCTCGGCGGCGTGGCCCTCAGCAGCGGCGGCTTCGGCCTGGCGCTCCTCGAAGACGGGGGCGAGCATCGTGAAGACCTCGTCGATCGACAGCGGCACCGGATCGTAGGCGTTGCCGACGAAGCCGGTGACGCCCGGGGTGTGGCGCACGGCGCCCCACGACTCATCGGTGAGCTCCATGCGGACGAGCACATAACCGGGCACGCGCACGCGGCGGACCTGCTTGCGCTGGCCGTTCTTGATCTCGACGACGTCTTCCATCGGCACCTGCGACTCGAAGATGAAGTCTTCGAGGTTGAGGCTCACCGCACGGTTCTCGAGGTTCTGCTTGACGCGGTTCTCGTAACCGGCGTACGAGTGGATGACGTACCAGTCACCCTCCTGCATGCGCAGCTCCGACTTGAACTCCTCGGCGGGGTCGACGTCAGCGCCGGCCGCAGCCTCGGTGGATTCGTCAGCCTCAACCGACTCGCCCGCATCCGTGCTGTCGGAGTCGTCCGCATCCGTGTCGTCGGCGGCATCGTCTGCGGAAGCAGCCTCGTCGGCGGACGCGCCCTCATCGGCAGCCGCCGCGTCGGTCTCTGCGGTCGTCGCGTCGTCGGCGGTCACCTCGGCGACATCCTCCGTCGACGCCTCACCGGCGACGTCCGGGGTCTCAGGTGCGTCGACCTCTTCAGGTGAACTGGTATCCGACACCGATCAATTCCTCGCTTCGCGTGTAGTGGTCCCCTCCACGGGGATGGTGAGAAGTTCTATCGTATCCAGGTTATCGCCGCTGCCGGCGAGTCACCACAGCGGCCAGAGCGGAGTTCCGCCGAACACGAACCCGACGAGCTTGCCGAAGACGAGGTCGAGGACCGTGACGATGACCATCATGACGAGGATGAATCCCAGCACGACGAGTGTGTAGTTGACCAGCTGCTTGCGCGTCGGCGTGACGACCTTCTTCAGCTCCGCCACGACCTCGCGGAGGAACTGGATGATTCGTCCGAAGAATCCGAGCTTCTTGCGACGGGACGTGGCCTCGGGAGCCTTTCCAGTCTTCTTTGCCGGTGTGTCGCTCACACATCCTCACTCGGTCGGTTTCTTCAGGGGATCGCACAATTGCTTCAGCCAATCGAGGACTGCGCCCTGCCCGGCGATTGAGAGCCGCGGCAGATGTCAACTGCGCAGGGGTGACAGGACTCGAACCTGCAACCTACGGTTTTGGAGACCGTTGCGCTACCAATTGCGCCACACCCCTTCGATTCGGCGACGCCCCCATCCGAGGGTGTGCCCAACCACGAGAAACGAGCATACCGTCTCCCACCGGGTTCCGTCGAACCGAGTCCGACACGCACCCCGACACCCGCCTCACGGTGCGGGTGCCACGGGTCTCGCAACGAGCGGCAGCGGTGCGGGGAAGCGCACCCACGGGCCGATCGACACGTCCTCACCAGGGGTGACGGTGATCGTCTGGACGTCGATCGGCGTCTTCGTCACAGTGTCGACGCGGATGACGCTCACCTCGGCGTCCATCTTCAGCGGACCCGGCGTCAGCGCGTTCGCCAGCGCCCCGCCGGTGGTGGAACTCACGTAGCGCACTCCCCTGCCGAACTGCTCGGGACCGACCTGCCGGTGCCAGTGTCCGCTCATAGCGTAGGGGGCGCACCCGGACTCGAGGGCGGGCTGGGCGATGCGCGGGTCGTGGATGAGCATGATGTCGAAGTCGGTCCGGCACGCCTCGTCGCGCAGCTTCGCCGCGTACTCGTCGGCGGTCAGCTCCGTCTCGAGCTCCGGGCCCGAACCGAACACGGTCCGCCTCGGGTCGGGGCCGCCGAGGAAGCGCACCCCGGCCAGCTGCGCGGTCGAATCGTCGAGCACCGCCCAGCCCCGGCTGCGGGCGTGCTTCGCGGTCTCCTGCGAGTCGTGGTTGCCCTTGACGAACATCTTCGGCACGTCCTGCGGCAGTTCGTCGTCGAGGACGTCGAAGCAGTAGTTCTCCGCCGAGGTGCCCGTCATCGTCACATCGCCGGCGTCGATGATCCCGTCGGCCCCGGTCAGCCGTGCGACGTCGCCGACGACGCGCGCCATCCCGTAGTTGCAGTGGACGTCGGAGCTGAGCACGAACGTCGAGACATCGGCGCTGCCCGACGCCGGTGGGACCATGCCCGCAGCCGACCAGTCCCCGCTGAGCGGGCGGTTCGTCCAGCCGGCGTGGAGACCGGCGATGACCGCGTCGTAGAACGCGTCGTTCTCGTCGGAGAACTCCTTGACCGCGGTGAACGCCTCATCGATGATCCCGCCGAGGCGGCCGGTCACCTCGGCGCCGGCGAGCGGAGTGCCCGCGAACGCCGGATCGGGCTGCGGCGGGGCGGGACGGGTGAGGACGAGGGCGCTGAGACCGCCGAGGACGAGGACGACGGCAGAGCCGATGGCGATGAGCTCCCGCCCGGCCAGGGCCCGACCGAGGGCGGCGATCCGGGTAGGTCCGAGCAGCGCCGTCACCCCGACGAGGAGGCCCGTGGTGAGGCAGACGGCGAGCGCCCAGCGGATGAGGATGTCCCGGGTCAGGCCGGTGACGACCTCATCGATCTGCGTCTGCGGGGCCGAGAAGAGCGAGGCATAGGAGGCGATGTCCCCGCCGAGGGCGTCGACGACTCCCCCGCCGACCCCGCCGGCGGCAACCCCGCCTGCGGCATCGGTGCCCAGCGCCGAGGCGGCATCCGCAGTCTCCCCGGAGACCGGGATCTCCCCGACGTCGACGGACAGGCCGAGACCGAGCGGGAGGAACTCGTCCGCGGGCACGAGCAGGGAGCCCAAGGGCCCGAAGTCCAGCGTCAGCCGCGCATCCGCTGTCACCCGGTACTGCGCCTCATGGGGGCCGAAGCTGAGGTCGGCCCGCGCCGAGAAGATCGCCCAGGGCAGTGTGAGGGCGGCGATGACGGCAAGGAGGACGATGAGAGCTGAGGTCTTGCGGCGGGGTGACACGGACCCATTCTAGGGAGCCGGCACCCAGGTGTCCGTCAGGCGAACACGGCTATCCTTGAGAAGATGACGGACCCGCTCGTGTCCCTGCCGAAGGCACACCTCCATCTCCACTTCACCGGTTCGATGTCGGCCGACACCCTCGAAGACCTCGCCGCCGAGGCGGGGATGCCGATGTCCGAGCAGCTGCTCGGCGACAGGGTGACCGGGCTGAGCCCCGATGAGCGCGGCTGGTTCCGCTTCCAGCGCCTCTACGACATGGCCCGCGGCGTCGTCCGCGGGGAGGAGGTCATGCGGCGGCTCGTCCGCGAGGCAGCCGCCGCCGACCGCGCCGAGGGGTCTCGGTGGCTCGAACTCCAGGTCGACCCGACCTCGTATGCCCCGTTCGTCGGCGGCATCACCCCGGCCCTCGAGATCATCCTCGACGAGGCGGCAGCGGCCAGCGATGAGGATTTCGGGATGGCGATCGTCGTCGCGGCCTCGCGCACCCGCCATCCCCTCGACGCGCGGATGCTCGCGCGGCTCGCGGCCCATCATGCCGGCTCCGGCCCCGGCAAGGTCGTCGGCTTCGGCCTGTCGAACGATGAGCGCCGCGGCACCACGGCGGACTTCGGCCGGGCCTTCGACATCGCGCGGCGGGCCGGGCTGCTCTCGGTCCCGCACGGCGGGGAGCTGCTCGGGCCCGACCACATCCGCGCCGTCGTCACCGAGCTGGCGCCGAACCGGCTGGGCCACGGCATCCGCGCCGGTGAGGACCCGCGCCTGCTCGACGAGATCGTCGCGGCCGGCATCGGCCTCGAGGTCTGCCCGGGATCGAACGTCGCCCTCGGGGTCTATCCCGACATCGAGCACGTCCCGCTGCGCCGGCTCCTCGATGCCGGTGCCGACATCGCCCTCGGCGCCGACGATCCCCTGATCTTCCACACCCGGCTGGCCGACCAGTACCGGTTCGCCGCTGAGCTCGGTCTCACAGACGGCGAGCTCGCGGGTCTGGCGAAGTCCTCGTTCGCGATCTCCGCGGCCCCCGCCGAGGTGGTCGCCCGGTCCGCGGCCGACATCGATGCGTGGGCGGCCGGGCGGGGAGAGGCCGAGCGGGGAGAGGCCGAGTCCGACCGCAGCGACTAGCGCGCGGGCCGCAGCGGGCCCGGCGCGACATCAAGCGCGACGTCGTGTCAGATTTCGGTGCCGATGAAGGTCGGTTCGGGTTCGAGGACGATCCCGAAGCGCTCGTTGACGCCGGCGACGATCGTGCGCGCGAGGTCGACGACATCGGACGTCGTCGCCCCTCCCCGGTTCGTCAGGGCCAGGGTGTGCTTCGTCGACAGGCTCGCCCGGTCGTTGAAGCCGTAGCCCTTCCCGAAACCGGCGCGTTCGATGAGCCACGCCGCCGAGGTCTTCGTCAGCCCGGGGATCGTCGCCCCGCTGAGCGGATCGGTGACGGGGAACCGCGGGGCCTCGGCCGGCAGCGCCGCCAGCGCCTCGGGGCTCTCCACGATCGGATTGGTGAAGAACGATCCCGCCGACCAGGTGTCGTGGTCGTCCTCGTCGAGGACCATTCCCTTCGACCGGCGCAGGTCGAGCACGGCCTCGCGCACCCGCAGGGCCGGCACGCGGGTTCCGATCGCGACGTCGAGGGCGCCGGCGAGCTGCGCGTAGCGCACCGGCAGGGAGTCCGTGCCGCGGGGCAGGGCGAACGTCACCGAGAGGACGATGTGCGCGGGCGTGCCCGCCGCTCGTGCCGCGCGTTTGAGCGCCGAGGTGCGGTAGCCGAACTCGAGTTCCGCGGCGGTCAGTCGCCGCACCTGCCCGGAGAGCCGGTCGTAGACCTCGACGGAGGTGATGAGTTCGGCCACCTCGGTGCCGTAGGCCCCGACGTTCTGGATCGGGGTGGCGCCGACGGAGCCGGGGATCCCGGAGAGGGCCTCGAGTCCGGAGAGACCGGAGGAGAGCGTGGCGGCGACGAAGTCATCCCAGCTCTCCCCCGCCTCGGCGGTCACCTGCATCTCCGTGTCCGAGATCTCCGTGAACGTCACTCCGGTCGTCGCGACGACGCCGACGGGCCCGTCGAATCCGGCATCGGAGACGAGCAGGTTCGACCCGCCCCCGATGAGGAGGATGTCCGGCATCGACCGGTCGCCGGGTGCGAGTCCGTTCGCCTCGGCGAAGGCGATGAGGTCGTCCCGGGTGCGGGCGACGGTGAGATCGGGGGCGGGCCCGCCGAGGTGGAACGTCGTGAACTCGGAGAGGTTCACCGTCCGACTCGGATCTGCGTGCGGCTGAGCACGTCGGCATCACCGGCGGTGACGGCGGCGTCGATGCGCAGGGTGCCCACGGCCGCGTCGACGGCGCCGACGGTGGCCGTGAGGTGCAGCGAGGTCGTCGGAGTCGAGGGCGGTCCCGACTCGGCGTCGGGCACGAGGACCGGGGCGGAGAAGCGGGTGCGGTAGTCGACGACGGCGCCGGGGTCGCCGAGCCACTCGACGATCGGGGCGATGACGACGGCCATCGAGAGCATGCCGTGGGCGATGACGCCGTCGAGGCCGACCTCCTCGGCGAAGCGCTCTGACCAGTGGATCGGGTTGTGGTCGCCGGAGGCCGCGGCGTAGTCGATGAGCGAGGCCCGGGACAGCGGGATCTCCGTATCGACGACGACGTCGCCGATGGTCAGCTCGGACAGATCGATGAGGCTCATTCTCCGTCTCCTCTCACGACGATGGTCGAGGTCACCGTGACCACGGGCTGGTCGGCGATGTCGATGATCTCCGTGCGGGTGGTGATCATCGCGTTGCTGCCGGCGGCGCGGACGCCGTCGACATGGGTCGTCGCCTTGAGGCTGTCACCGGCGACGATGGGCCGGTTGAAGCTGAACTGCTCGGAGCCGTGGACGACCTTCGAGAAGTCGATGCCGGAGTCCGGGTCGGTGATGTAGGCCGCCTCGGACTTCTGCGCGATGATCACGGCGAACGTCGTCGGGGCGATGACGTCGCGGTATCCGAGGGCCTGCGCCGCCTCGGCGTCGAAATGGTAGTCGGCCCCCGCGTTCGTCGCGCGAGCGAACTCCGCGATCTCCTCCCGGGAGACATCGTAGGGGCGCGGCAGGGAGTAGGTCGCCCCCTGCTTCTCCGCGTTCACCGGCATATCAGCTCACTTTCGAAAGAGGCATCGGTCGGCTCAAGCCTAGCTTCCGGAATGCGGGCAGCGGGAATCGGCGAGCGCCGATGCTTCCACTGCCGGGCACCGCCCGGTGGTCACGATTTCGCCTCCCATTCACACATTTGCTGAACCATCAGCCACAGACGCTGAAAACTGAGATAGGTTGTCCCCATCACATTTGCTGTAGGCACGTCTCCCGGGCCGACAGCGGAGCCGACGAGACCTCGGTCGTCGCCATGGCGCCCGACGGTTTCCCGTAAGGAGCACTGCCATGACGAACCACCCCTCGAGCAGCACCACCCCCACCACGAAGAACGACAAGGCGAGCGGAGGCGGGGCGGGTTCGACGCGCAGGACCGCTGCGACGAAGAGCGCAGGGTCGTCCACCTCGACGAGCACTGTGGGCTCTGCGGCGAAGACGAAGCCGGCTGCCGCGAAGGCGACGTCGAAGTCGTCTGACTCGAAGTCGACGAACTCGACGTCGACCGCGAAGACGTCTGACTCGAAGTCCGCAGCGAAGTCCTCGAAGTCGACTGCGGCGAAGGCAACGGCGGCGAAGTCCTCGACCTCGAAGGCATCGGCATCGAAGAAGCCTGCGGCTAAGGCATCGGCCTCGAAGACTGCGGCGAAGTCCTCGACGACCAACGCGTCCGCCTCGAAATCGGCGACCAAGACATCCGCGTCGACGTCGGCGGCGAAGAAGCCCGCCGCCGCGTCGGCTGCCACCAAGGCGTCGGCCTCGACGTCAGCGGAGAAGAAGCCTGCGGCTGCGAAGACCGGAGCGAGCTCGGCAGCGTCCGCCCCCGCGACGTCGTCGATGTCGGCGGGTGCGGCGGCGAAGACGACGGCCGCGAAATCGGCGGCGCGCACGGTCGCGGAGAAGGGCCCGGCACAGGCGGCTCCCGCCACGTCGGCCGCACCGAAGTCCGGATCCGCGGCAGCGACGACAGCGACCGGGTCATCCCCCTCGGCCGCGTCGACGTCGACACCCTCGACGACGAAGACTTCCACTGCTTCCACGAAGACGTCAGCAGCGAAGTCGCCTGCGGGCGCCGCGAAGTCCTCGTCCTCCACCAAGACCGCTGCGACCTCCACCGCGTCGAAGCCCGCTGCGTCGACGTCACCGGCATCGAAGTCCGCCGCGTCGACGACCGCCGCCGCTGCGGGAAAGAAGCCCGCTGCCACGAAGGCCCCCGCCGGTTCGCGCGCGAAGGCCTCGACGGCGAAGGCAGCAGCGACGACCGCGACCCCGGCAGCGGAGAAGAAGCGCGCCGTCAAGGACGGTGTCGCCGTGCCCGGCCCCCGCTCCGCCGACGAGCAGACCGTCGCAGCGGCGACGGCGGCCGCGAACGCCGCTGTTCCG
>NZ_SCMW01000077.1:0-11867 GCF_005502845.1 Brevibacterium sp. 2SA
GATCGGGGTCTCGGGAAGATCGGGGGCGGGCAGCCTGCCGAGGCCCTCGGCATTGCGGCCGGGCCCGCCGCGACCGACGTAGCCTTCGACGACGCCGAAGCGGTCCGAATGGTCCTGCCACTCCTGCCGGTATTCGACGATCTCCTCATGGGTGCGGCCCACGAAGTTCCACCACATGACGATCTCCTCGGTGAACGGCTCCCCGCCGAGGAGGACGAGGCGGGCCGGGGTCTCACCGCGGTTGGCGATGCGCAGCTCATTCAGCCCGACCCCGGTGTAGCCGATCGCGGCGACCGGAAGGGCGACGTTCTCAAGCGCGACGTCGCCGGCGTCGACGAGGAGGCCGTGCTCGAAGTCGGGGTTGACCGGCAGACCGACGCTTGCCCCGGGGTCGAGCCGGATCTCCGCGCCGAGGAGGGGCGAATGGGTCGTCACCGGGGACGACTCGCCCCACAGCTCCCCGAGGAAGACGAGGAACTCCCCACCGTCGAACGCTCTGGCCTGCGGGGCGTAGTGCTCGAACTCGCGCTCCTTCTGGTTCCGGGAGGAGTCGGGCAGCGCCAGCCACAGCTGGACGCCGTGGAGGGTCGTCGTGTCCTCCGTCGAGACCTCGGAATGGCAGATCCCGCGTCCGGCGGTCATGAGGTTGACCTCGCCGGGCAGGACGAGCCCGGCATTGCCGCCGGAGTCGATGTGCTGAATGGCGCCCTCGAAGAGCCAGCTCACGGTCTGCAGACCGGTGTGCGGGTGCGGCGCGACGTCCATCCCACCGGAGGGGGCGACATCCTCGGGGCCGTAGTGGTCGATGAAACACCACGGTCCGATGAGGGAGCGCTGCCGCTGCGGCAGCGTGCGGCGGACGGTCATCGCGCGCGGTCCGCCGAGCGGAACGTCGCGGGCGGTGATGATCTCGACAGGAGCCCGACCCTGCTGATCGCACTGCGGACCCGGCAAGCCCCCTGACCGGCAGACCACCTGGTCCGGGCGGGTCTCGACGTTGCTCATGGACACCTCCACTCCTGCCTGCTCCGACAGATCCTCCCCCGCCGAGGCGGTCGACCCGACCGAGGTTGCCTCTATGGTGCCACCAGGGGGCACGTCGTGCGCGACCGGGTCCCGCCTCGGCGCGGGATAAGGCGTCGAAGTCGTTGCGATCTCAACAATCCCACACATGTAAGGTTGCGTCCAGAGGCGGCCCGCTGGGCCGAAATCGCAGAGAGGCAGACCCATGCGCACTCCCATTCCCGACTACCTCAACGAGATCCTCGACGACCTGCGCGACGACGACCGTGGCGCCGTCGCGGACTACATCCCCGGACTCGCCGCCGCCGATCCCGACCGCCTGGCCGTCGCCCTGACGACGGTCGAGGGGCGCACGTACGCCGCCGGCGACAGCGACGTCGAATTCACCATCCAGTCGATGTCGAAGCCCTTCGCCTACGCGGCGGCGCTGACCGACCGGGGAACGGCCTTCGTCGACGGTCGCATCGACATCGAACCCTCCGGTGAGGCGTTCAACGAGCTCTCCCTCGAGACGGGCACCTACCGGCCGAAGAACGCGATGATCAACGCCGGCGCGATCACCGCCCACAGCCTCCTCGTCGGTGAGGGGGCGAGCCGGGACCAGCGGGTCGCGCGGGCCCTCGCGTTCTTCTCGACGCTGGCCGGCCGGCAGCTGCGCATCGACGAGGAGATCTACGAATCGGAGCTCGAGACCGCCGACCGGAACCTCTCGATCGCGCACATGCTCCACAACTACGGGATCATCGAGGACGACGCCCACGAGGCGGTCGAGGGCTACACGGCGCAGTGCTCGATCCTCGTCACGGTCTCCGACATCGCGACGATGGCCGCGACCCTGGCCACCGGCGGAGTCCAACCGGTCACCGGGGAACGGGTGATCGCGAAGCCTGTGGCCCGGCAGACGCTGTCGGCGATGGCGGCGGCGGGCATGTACGACGCGGCGGGTTCGTGGTTCAGCGATGTCGGGATCCCCGCGAAGAGCGGGGTCGCCGGTGGCCTCCTCGGCGCACTGCCCGGCCAGGTCGGGCTCGGCGCGTTCTCCCCGCGGCTCGACGAGCACGGCAACAGTGTGCGCGGCGTCGAACTCTTCAGCCGGATGTCCAAGGACATGGGCTTCCATCTCATGGAGGTCGAGACGACGGGGTCGCGGGCGCTGCGCGAGATCCGCACGGCCGGGGACACGACGACCGTCGACCTCCAGGGCACCGTGAACTTCAGCGGCGCCGAGGCGATCCTCTACGAACTCGACGACACGGCCGCACCGTCGGGCGCCGTGGTCTTCGACGTCAGCCGGGTCGACGCGTTCACCGACGTGGGTCGTCGCATGGTGCTCGAGGCGATGCGCCGGCTCACCCTCGACGGACTCGAGGTCGGGCTCTTCGACCCCGAGTCGAAGCTGCCCGACCCGGACATGGGCGACGGCAACCACCCGTTCGACGCCTCCTGAGGCGCGGGATATCTCACCTCGCCGCGGCGCGGTGTGGGTGAGGCGCCGAGGCGCTCGCTCACGCCGAGGCGCCGGCTCACTCCGGAGCAGCCGCCAGCGGTTTGAGCGGCTTGAGTTTGCTGACGAGCCCGAAGAGCTGATCGGCTTCGGCATCGGAGAGCCCGGAGAAGCCGTCGAGGATGATCGCAGCGTTCGTCTGCGCCGCCTCGTCGCGGAGAGCGACGCCCTTCTCGGTGAGCTCGACGAGCACCCCGCGCTGATCCTCGGGATCCGGGGTCTGGGTGACGAGACTGCGGGCCTCGAGTCGACGGAGGAGACGGCTGAGCGCGCTGCGACTGAGCACCATGAGCTGAAGCAGATCGCGCTGGCGGATCTGCTCGTCCGGCGGAGTGTTGATGAGCGCGTCGAATTCGTTGACGGTGAGGTCGTGGCGGTCACGGAAGTCGGCGGAGAATCGCACGATGAAGTCCTGATGCTTCTCCATCATGAGGCGCCATGCGGCGATCTGGATCGGAGCGATCTTCCTGAGGATGGTGCTCACGGGCGTCGTCTCAGTCATCCTGGCCCCTCACTTCCCCTGCGCGCAGACAGCTCGAGGGTCTGTCGCGCCCGGGTCCGGGATTCGCCGGATGATGCGCGCAAGACGCCGCCGCAGGGGCGGAGATGAGCGTCAGAGAGGCGGAACGGACGGGAAGCGACATATCGACTCCTGCAGACATTCGGGCACGGCACTGTGATGGCGAATCGGCAATCCCACTTGCAGGTAACCAACAATCCTGCTTGTGAGGTGGAGATGGTAGCGGAGATGAACTCTTCTCAACATTTGTTGCCACGACAACATTTTCATTGTTCAATGGAACTGTTCGGCATTCCGACGGGCGTAGTGCTTCGCGGAAGGCCGACAGCCCCACGAGTGAACCCGATGCATCCCCGCACCTTCCCCGCTTCGGGCTGACGGTGCGGCGCCCGGGAGGGCGTCGCACCTCAGAACTCCTTCCCAGCATATCCACCGTTTCTGCCTTGTCCAGGCAATCGCGCGTCCGCGCGCGCCTCTCACCACGGATTTCTCGCACGAGGCCTTCGGTTTCCGCTGACAAGCACCGACCGCCTCGGCGAGGGATGATTCCCCCACCGAGGCGGTCGTCCGGTCGTTCGCTCAGCTCCGCGACGCGGGTGCCATCTCCTGCCCGGCGCCGGCCTGGGCTCGGGCCTTCCGGCGCGCTCGCCAGCCGAGGATGACGTCGAGGACGAGGAAGGCGACGAGGCTCAATCCGACCAGCGGCAGGAAGAGTCCGATGCCGACGGCCGCGACGACGACGAGGGCCACGCCCCACCACGGTGCCTGCTTGAGCGCGCCGCGCGCCGGGGCGATGCCGAAGCGGCGCGACGGGTCGTGCTTGGGCCGGCGCTGCCACCACATCGTGTATCCCCACACGACCATCGAGGCGATTCCGATGGCGAGGAAGAAGAGCACGATCTGGTTGGGCAGACCGAACAGGGTGCCCATGTGAAGGTCGATGGCCACGCTCGTGAGCATCGCCGCGACCCCGTAGTCGGAGAATTCGACGCGGTCGGTCTCGGCCATCGTCTCCATGTCGTAGGCCACCGACACCGTGCCCGTGTTGTCCGGGTAGTTGTGCTGGTAGCGCTCGACGAGCCAGGCGGTGTCCGCGTCGGCCGGCGGCACGATCTCGATGTAGGTCGTCGTGAAGCCGGCGTTCTCGGCCATCGAGGAGATCATGTCGAAGTCCGCGGGGCTCGGGGTGCCGGCCGGAGCCGCCTCGGTGCCCCCGGATGCGGCACCGTGCCCGGCATGGGCACCGCCGGCGTCGGCCGCCTCGGCGTCGGTGTCCTCACTGAGTTCGGTCGAGATCGACGGCGTCGTCCAGTTGAGTGCTTCGCGCAGCGCGCCGACGTTCCCGCCGCCGAGCTGCGACCACGTGATCCCGGTGGCGGAGAGGAAGAGCATCCCGACCGCGATCCACACTCCCACCGAGGCGTGCCACGACAGGGTGCGGCGCAGCCCCTTGTGCTTGCGGGAGGGCTTGAGCATCGACCTGATCTTCTTCGCCTTCCGCGCCCGCACGATCCACAGGCACAGTCCCGCGGCGGCGATGATCCCCAACCACGAGGCGGCGAGTTCGCTGTAGTACCGGCCGACGTCGCCGAGGTGGAGGTCGGTGTGGAGGCGGGAGATCCACGTCCGCACCGGCAGGGTGCTCGACGCCGCGTACACGGGAAGGTCGCCCTTCACCTCGGCGGTCGTCGGGTCGACGAAGATCGTCCGGTAGTCACTCGAGTCGAGCGTCGGATCCTCGTACATGACCCGGGTCGTCATGCCCGGTTCCGGGGCAGGACGCACGGTGGCGATCGTCTGGCCCTCCCCGATGTACGCGTTCGCGGATTCGACCTGGTCGGACAGCGGCAGCGCCGGTCCCTCCGTCGAGGCGGTGAGTTCGTCGGAGTAGACGACGCGCTCGATCTGCGGGCTGATCGCGTAGACGGCGCCGCTGAGGGCGGCGATGAGGATGAACGGGCCGACGAGGATGCCCGCGTAGAAGTGCAGGCGGCGCAGGAGCGAGGAGAACCACGGCTGCCGGCGGTCGGAGACAGTCCGCCGGGTGGGCGGCTCGGTGGCGGTGCCCGAGTTTTCGGGCAGGGGTGATGACAGTCCTGTCATGGTCAAGCTTTCTGTGTGGAATGGTCGGCGAAGGGCGACTTCGCCTGCTCGGCGGCGGTTCCGGGCGCACGCGCGGCATCACCGTGGCACAGAGAAAGTCGTGGCACGGCGATGCCACGGCATCGGGCCGGGCGGCCGAGCCGTGGAGGTCAGTGATCAGAAAGCGGGAAGCGGGGGTCCGCGCCGGAGCACCGGTGAGCGCAGGACGCCTAGCGGTGGGGGCACGAAATCGCTGACCGGGACGGCCAGACGGGGGCGCTCGGGCAGCGCACGAACCGTGCCGAGGGCCGGCACGAGGGCGCGGACGACGAGGCGGACGAAGGCGAGCAGCCGGGCCGGGAGGACTTCTGCCCAGTAGATGAGGGCGATCGTGACGATCGCGGCCACGCAGTGCATGATCGTCATCGGCACAGAGAAGTGCGAATGCATTCCGCTCATCTGTCCCGCCGAGGCGGCCATCTGTCCGGCCATCGCCCCCGAGCCGTCCATGCCCGCATGGTCCATGGCCTGACGTTCGACGGCGGTGGCGCCCATCGCCATCGGATGCATCGGGGTGAAGACGGAGAAGAGTCCGTGGAAGAGCCCCTGGCTGACGAAGACCGAGGGCACGAGTCGGGCCAGGGTCATCCGCCGTCCGGCGAGGAGCACGCAGACGAGCATCGAAAGCGCCAGCGGCGCGATGATGCCCATGAGGGTCGGCATCGACCCACCGCCGAGGAGGTGGGAGGTGAGCGCGAGGAAGGTAGCGGCAACCGCGGCGGCAGCGCCCCGCAGGGCGCGCTGGCGGCGCCTGTCCTTCCTCACGCCCACCATTGTCACATGAGCGGGCGGGTGTCCCTCACCGTCCCGACGGGATGCTCCTCACCGCCCCACCCCGCCTCGGCGAGGGACCTTGTCCTCACGCGAAGACGGGTTCGAGGGCCTCGAGACGGGGAACGTCGACGCCGAGGCGGCGCGCTTCGGCGAGGACTCGGCGCGGATACATCGCCGTCATCTCCGGATTGCCGTGCGCACTGGCGAGCACGAGCCGCATGAGGTGGCCGTAGAGGTTGTCTCCGCCGAGGAGGCGGCGCAGACCGAACGCGACCACGCCGGTGGGCAGGGTCCGGAACGCCTTCGCCCCGACCCGGCGCACCCCGCCCTTCGCCTCGAGCACAGCCGTCATCTCGTCGATGAGCTCGACGGTGAGCTGACTCGCCGTCGCCGAGCGGACGTAGGCGTCGAAGCCTCCCGCGGTGCGGATGCCGGCCATGAGTCCCGCATCGAGGATGAAGTGGAACCACAGCCAGCTGCGGAAATCGGCGACCTCGGTGACGGAGAAGCCCGCCCCCTCGAACAAGGTGCGCACGGCCCGGTGCCGTGCGGTCGGCTCCGCGGAGTCGATGAGTCCGAGCGTCACCGCCTTGACCATGCCTCCGCGCAGCGTGTCACCGAAGTACCCGCCGCCCCCGCCGGGAAAGCCCCACACGACCTGATCGCGCGGGACCCCGGCGACGACCTCGGTCGGTTCGTCCCAGACGTTGGAGAAGACGAGCAGGGTCGCCGCGCCGAGGCGGTCGCCGATGTCGGCGACCGCGCCCTCGAGCTGGTCGGGGTTGACGCTGAGGACGACGAGATCGTAGTCATGTCCCGCGGGCAGGTCCTCGCGGAGGGTGACCGACCATCGTTGCCGCACGGGCCGACCCCCGCGCACCGACCTTCCGTCCCTGATGTCGAGGTCGACAGACGGACCGAACTGGGCGGCCCGCCCGGGACGGACGAGGAAATCGACCTCGTGCCCGGCGCGCTCCAGCGCCCAGCCGTACAGCGTCGAGATCACACCGCGTCCGATCATGAGAATCTTCATCTCCGCACTCCTTCTGTGAGCCTCCACCGGCATCCGCCGGGCGACCCACCGCGTTCCGGGCTCCTCACCCGTGAATCCTCACCGCCTCCGACTGTTCCGGAGCGGCCTTTCCACTTAGGCTAAGACCACACGCGGAGCGAGCATTCCGCTCCGCGGGGAAGTGAGAGCAGAAATGAGCGAGACGACTCAGATGGCACCCGACGGAACGCGGGAACCGACCCTGCGAGCGGACGCCGCGGCCAACCGTGCCCGCATCGTCGCCGCCGCCCGGTCGCTCTTCGCCGAACGCGGACTCGACGTGCCGATGAACGCGATCGCCCGCCGGGCCGGAGTCGGCATCGCCACGCTCTTCCGCCGCTTCCCCGATCGCAGCGCTCTCATCGCCGAGGTGTTCGCCACCCAGATCGACCGCTGCGAGATCGTCCTCGCCGAGGCCGCCGAGGACCCCGACCCCTGGCACGGCTTCACCCGTTTCATCTCCGTGGTCTGCCGCATGCAGATCGAGGACCGTGGGTTCACCGAAGCCCTCCTCACCTCGCTTGCGAGCACTGCCGACGTCGACGCCAAGCGCCGCGACGCCGAAGCCGCCTTCACCCTCCTCGTCGACCGCGCGAAGACCGCCGGCATGCTGCGCCCCGACTTCGCCGTCAGCGACCTCACCATGCTCATCCTCGCCAACGGCGGCCTCACGAGCGCCCCGCACGCCCACGCCCACGACCTCTCCCGCCGCCTCGTCGCCTACCTCCTCAGCGCCTTCGGCACCGAGCGTGCGCGTGCCGCGGGCTCACCCGAGGACTCCCCGACCGCCGACCTGCGCGGCGGCCGTCCGCTGCCGCCGCCGAGCCGCCTCGGCATCGACGCCCTCTACTCGTCCCCCGAGGCCTGAGCACCGCTTCCCGAATCCCCGACGCAGCTGTCGGGACCGCAGCACCGCTTCCCGCTCATCAACCCCGGGTCTTGCATCCGACGAATAATCCTATAGGATCTTTGAAATAGGAACTGGTTCGAAGGGGAGCTCGTGGCCCGATTGTTCAATGACCCGAATGACTTCGTCGCCGATATGTCGCGCGGACTCAGCCTCGCCGCCGCGCGCTGGGTGCGCGCGGTGCCCGGCGGGGTCGTGCGCTCGACCCGCGCTGCCGCACCGACCGTCTCACTCGTCATCGGCGGCGGCAGCGGACACTTCCCCGCGTTCTCCGGTCTCGTCGGTCCCGGCCTCGCCCACGGCGCGGCGATGGGCAACGTCTTCGCCTCCCCGTCGACGAAGCAGATCCTCTCCGTCGCCCGCGCAAGCGACCAGGGCCGCGGCGTCCTCTTCAGCTACGGCAACTACGCCGGCGACGTCCTCAACTTCGACCAGGCCCAGGAGCAGCTGCGCGCCGCGGGCATCGACACCCGCACCGTCGTCGTCACCGACGACATCTTCAGCGCCCCGGCCGACGAGATCGACCGCCGTCGCGGCATCGCCGGGGGCCTCGCCGTCTTCAAGATCGCCGGCGCCGCCGCCGAAGCGGGCCTCGACCTCTCCGAGGTCGAACGCCTCGCCGCCTCGGCGAATGACCGCACCCGCTCGATCGGCGTCGCCTTCTCCGGCTGCACCCTGCCCGGCGCCGACGCTCCCCTCTTCACCGTCCCGGACGGGCGCATGGCCGTTGGCCTCGGCATCCACGGGGAACCCGGCATCGACGACGTTCCGCTGCCCTCCGCCTCGGAGCTCGCCGAGCTCCTCGTCACCCGGCTCCTCTCCGAGGCGCCCGTGACGTCGGGACGGATCGTGCCCATCCTCAACGGCTTGGGCACCGTGAAATACGAGGAGCTCTACCTCCTCTACGGACTCATCGACCCGCTCCTGCGCGAAGCCGGACTCGTCATCGTCGACCCTGAGGTCGGCGAGTTCTGCACGAGCTTCGACATGGCAGGCCTCTCCCTCACTCTCGTGTGGCTCGACGACGAACTCGCGCCCCTCTGGGACGCACCCTGCTCCTCGGCGGCCTTCACCCGCGGCGCCCTCGGCGTCGCCCACGAGAGAGTCGAGGACGACGACGCGACGACGGCCGACGCAGGAGACCGAGAGACCGCGACCCGAGACACCGCCGACCCAGACACCGCCGCGCCCGACACGTCCGCGCCGGCGGCGGCAGGCGGCGATGCCGGCGGCCCCCGCTCCACCGCCCGGTCGCGCGCGCTGGGCCGGGAGATCGCAGCGGTCCTCACCCGCATCGCCGGCGCCGTCGACGACGCCTCGGACGACCTCGGGCACCTCGACAGCATCGCCGGCGACGGCGACCACGGGATCGGCATGCAGCGCGGCTCGAAGGCCGCGGCCCTCGAAGCCGAAGCGGCCGCCGCCCACGACCAGTCGGCCGGCGCCGTCCTCCGCGTCGC
Organism: Brevibacterium sp. 2SA; assembly: GCF_005502845.1. Taxonomy (NCBI): domain Bacteria; kingdom Bacillati; phylum Actinomycetota; class Actinomycetes; order Micrococcales; family Brevibacteriaceae; genus Brevibacterium; species Brevibacterium sp. 2SA. The sequence goes on from NZ_SCMW01000077.1 coordinate 9,382, forward strand.
CGGTGAGGCCTGGGCCGACGTCGGCGGCGGCACCTCCGGCGCCATCTGGGGGCGCATCCTCAGCTCACTCGCCGCAGCCGTCGACGACGACCCCACCCCCGAGGGCGTCGCCGCCGTGCTGGCGACCACCCTTGACGACGTCCGCGCGTTCGGAAAGGTCGAGGTCGGCGACAAGACCCTCGTCGATGCCCTGGCCCCCTTGGCCGACGAATTCGCCGAGGCGGTCGCCGAAGCCGCTGCCCCCGGCTCGGACAGCAGCGATCGAGCCGGCACCGGCCCGCTTCCCCGCGTCGCCGCAGCCGCCGCCCGCGCCGCGCATGCCGCCGACCGCGGCGCCGACTCCACCGCCGAGCTCGTCGCCCGCCGCGGCCGCGCCCGCTCCCACGGGGACAAGAGCCTCGGCACCCCCGACCCCGGCGCGGTCTCTCTGGCGATGATCGCCTCGGTGGTCGCCGAGGAACTCACCCGCCGCGCCGCCCCACTGACGACATCGCCACCCCTGGCGCCCACCGAAGGAAAGGCAACCCGATCATGACACTGCGAGTGGTCGTCGGCTCCGACGACGCGGGGTTCGACTACAAAGAGGTCATCAAGGCCGACCTCGAGGCCGATGAGCGCATCTCCGCGGTCACCGACGTCGGCGTCGACGCACAGTCGCACACCTTCTATCCCTCGATCGCCACCGCCGCCGCGGAGATCGTCGCGCGCGGCGACGCCGACCGCGCGATCCTCATCTGCGGGACCGGACTGGGCGTGGCGATCGCGGCGAACAAGGTCAAGGGCATCCGCGCGGCCACCGCACACGACTCCTTCAGCGTCGAACGCTCCGTGCTCTCCAACGACGCCCAGGTCCTCTGCATGGGCCAGCGCGTCATCGGCGTCGAACTCGCCCGGCGCCTGGCACACGAATGGATCGGCTACACGTTCGACCCGACGAGCGCCTCGAACGACAAGGTCGCCGAGATCAGCGCATACGAGTCCCGCTGACCCATGGACGCGGTCACCTCTCCCCTGCCCGATCGGCTCCTCGGCACGAGCCTGAAGATGTACTTCGGCCACCGGCAGACCCTCGACTGGCTCGCCGAGGTGACCGCGCTGACCCGTGACCACCCGGCGGTCACCTCGGGTGCGACAGGGCTCTTCCTCCTCCCGCAGTTCCCCTCGATCCCTGCGTGCCTCGCGGCCGCAGGCCCCGTGCTCATCGGCGCGCAGAACGTCGCCGCCCACGACTCCGGGGCCTGGACCGGCGAGGTCTCGGCCGCCGTGCTCGCCGAACTCGGGTGCCGGTTCGCAGAGATCGGGCACGCCGAGCGCCGCCGCCACTTCTCCGAGACCGAAGGCCTCATCAGGGAGAAGACCGCGACCGCCCTGCGTCACGGACTCATCCCCGTCCTCTGCGTCGGGGAGGTCGACGCGGTCCCGGCTGAGGAGGCCGCCGCCGAGGTGATGGTCCAGATCCGCTCGGCCCTGCCGACCGCGACCGCCGAGCTGCCCCGCCCGCTCACCGTCGTCATCGCCTACGAACCGGTGTGGGCGATCGGGGCCGCCGAGCCGGCGGATCCCGACCACATCGCCGCGGTGTGCACCGTCGTGCGCTCGCGCACCCGCGCCCAGTACCCCGGCCTCGACTTCCGTCTCATCTACGGCGGCAGCGCCCGACCCGGCCTGCTCACCCGCCTCGGAGCTGCCGTCGACGGTCTCTTCCTCGGACGCTTCGCCCACGACCCGGCAGCGCTCCCGGCGATCCTCGACGAGCTCCCCGACGTCATTAAGCTGTCCCCATGAGTTCACTCCCCGAGATCCGCCGCCCCGACATCGAGAGGCGCGGCCTGCGCGACCACGTCTACGATCACATCCTCGAGATCCTCCTCACCGGTGAGCTGACCGCCGGCGAGCGCGTCTCCATCGACGGCCTGGCCCGGCTCCTCGACGTCTCCCCGACGCCCGTGCGCGAAGCCCTCGTCGACCTCGAGCGCACCGGCCTCGTCGTCCGCGAAGCCCTCCGCGGCTACCGGGTGGCACCGCCGCTCGACCGGGAGCAGCTCGACGAGCTCTTCGTCGCCCGTGAGACCATCGAGACCGCGGCGACACGGCTCGCCACCCCCGCCGACGACGCGTTCCTCCGTGCGCTCGAGGACGCCCACGCCGAGCACGAGAAGTCCGGCGTCCGCGTCCGCGAGGCGGCCCGCACCGCTGCGGAGTCGGCCGAGGATCCCGACGCAGCCCGGCACATCGAAGTCGCCGCCGCGCAGGACTACTACGCGAAGGACCGCGCGTTCCACAGTGCCATCCTCGAGAGCTGCGGCAACCGCTACCTCATGAAGATGTCGGCCGACCTCGGCGCCCAGGTCCACCGCCTGCGCCAGGCCCTGCCCCACGGCATCACCGACGTCGACGAGGCGATCGCCGAGCACCGCGCGATCCTCGACGCCTTCGCCTCCCCCGACCCCACCGCCCCCGAAGCCGCGATGCGCCATCACCTGCGC
>NZ_SCMW01000078.1:0-11418 GCF_005502845.1 Brevibacterium sp. 2SA
GCGTTGCGGTCCGGGACCGGGGAGCCATCGTCATCTCTGCTCCTGCCTTTCAACTTCCACTGCATCGTGCTCGCTTCGGCCAGTCGGGTGATCGCCTCGGCCGGTCGGGTGATCGCCTCCGCCGACGCTCCACCGCTCTGGGGATCGTCCGTCCCGCGGCCGACGTCCTGTGCCGCAATCGGATGCGGCCGACGTCCCCTTGTGCCACCGGCGATGCGCTGGCCGAGCATCCGACATCTCGCTGTGTCTCCAGTGTCGAGGCGGCAGATGACGAAGAAAAGCGAATCATTTCGTGGATGGTCGTGAAAGAATATTGCATGATCGATCGTCGCCTCCACGTTCTCCGCGTCCTCGCCGAGGTCGGCACCGTCACGGCGGCCGCCGAGCGCCTCGACTTCACTCCCTCCGCGATTTCGCACCAGCTGAGAACCCTGTCGAAGGATCTCGGAGTCGCCGTGCTCGAACAGCACGGCCGCACCCTCGTGCTCACGCCCGCCGGTCAGCTGCTCCTTGAGCGCACGCAGGAGCTGTTCACCCGGTGGGAGGAGATCCGCGGGGAGCTCTCCGAGGCTGGACACGCAGTCAGCCAGCGGGTCCTGCGGCTGTGCGGCTTCTCGACGGCCGCGGCGAGTCTGCTTCCGCTCACGGCCGAGCGCGTCATGACCTCGCATCCCGGAGCCGAGGTGCGGATCATCGAAGCCGATCCGCAGGAGTGCTTCGACCTGCTCCTCGCCGACCAGGCCGACATCGCCGTCGTCGTCGCGACCGATCCGCTGCCGCCGCGCAGCGATGCCCGGTTCGAGCAGTCCGCGCTCTTCACTGACCGTCTCGATCTCCTCGTCCCCGGCCACCACCGTCTCGCCGGACGCGAGTCGGTGGCCCTCGGCGAGGCAGCGGAGGAGAAGTGGATCCTCGATCGGCCCGGCACGCCCTACCACCGCCTCGTGCGCACTTCCTGCGCCGCCGCGGGCTTCGTCCCCGAAGTCGCCCATGAGTCCCACGAGTGGGAGACGGGGGCCGCGCTCGTCTCGGCCTCGCTCGGCGTCGCGCTCGTCCCGCGCCTCGCGCACCTGCCCGAGGGCTACGATGCCGTGCGCGTGCCGCTGCGCGGGGATCCCGTCCCGGCTCGGAAGATCCTCACCGGGATCCGCAGCGGTTCGGCCGGGCAGCCGCTCATCGCCGCGGCGCTCACTGTCCTCACCGAGGCGGCCGAGGTCGTCGCCCGACGCACGTCGTGAGGATCCACCGCTCAACGCTCACGCGCGAGACCCGGGGTGAGACCCGACAGCGGTGGTCGACCCAATAGCGGTGGTCGACCCGACAGCGAGACCCGACAGTGCGACCCAATAACGGTGGTCGACACGACGATGCGGCCCGACTCACGGACCGCGCTTCGCCCTGCTGCCGGCATCACCTAGCCTGGAGGAGACCGCCCCTGCCACCCGGTGCTGCGCGCCCTCGGATGTCCGCACCCCGATGGACCGCACCACCGTCGCAGCGCGAGGGGTCCGCAGTGAGGAAGGACGTGACGATGAACGATGTGACCTACCTCGACGCCGATGCGGTGGTCGCGGCCCTATCCCCCGCCGAGGCGGTCGCCGCCCTCCGCGAGGCGCTGGCCGGGGATTTCGATCCGGCCGATGACATTCCGCGCACGATCGCCGACATCAGCGCCGGCAACATGATCTTCATGCCCTCCGAGCTCGGCGCATGGGTCGGGGTCAAGCTCGTCGGCGTCTCGGTCGACAATCCCGATCACGGCCTGCCCCGGATCCAGGGGCAGTACCTCATGTATGCGGCCGAGACGCTGCAGCTGCGCACGGTCATCGACGGTGCGGCGCTGACGACCCTGCGGACGCCGGCGGTGTCGGTGGCGGCGATCGAACCGGCGCTGTCCCGGTTCACCGGACCCGTGCGCGTCGTCGTCTTCGGGGCGGGCCCGCAGGGCGTCGGACACGTCGACACCCTGCGCGAGGTTCTCAACGTCGATCTCGCCGATGTCGCGTTCGTCGTCCGGCATCCCGATCGTGTCGCCGCCGGAGTGCGTGAGCGCGGGCGTGTCATCGCAGCGACCACCGCCGAGGCGAACGCCGCCCTGCGGGAGGCCGACATCGTCGTCACGGCGACGACGGCGAGCAGTCCGCTCTTCGACGGCGACCTCGTCCATGACGGTGCGATCGTCATGGCGTGCGGCTCGCACGACCCGCACGCCAGAGAGCTGCCGGCGTCGCTGTTCGCACGCTCGGCGGTCGTCGTCGAGGATCTCGGCACTGCGCTGCGCGAATGCGGGGATGTCGTGCTCGCGATCACCGACGGCGAACTCGACGCGGAGACTCTCATCACGATGAAGCAGCTGAGCACCGGGGAGGTCGTCGTCGACGACGAGCGGACCCTGATCTTCAAGGGGTCGGGGATGTCGTGGGAGGATCTCGCGGTGGCCGCGAAGATCACCGAGGAGGCATCAGCCGCATCGGCGGGGTGAACCCGGACTCAGGCCCAGTCCTGCATGGGACGCGGCGACCAGTCGTCGAACCACGGGCGCGCCCGGTGCTTCGCGGGCTTGTGCGCGGCGTCGCCGGAGAGCTCTCCGGCCGCGTCGAACGAGGTGCGGTAGCCGGAGTACTGTCCGCCGGACTGCGCTTCGACGGAGCCGTCGACGATCGAGAAGATGAGGCTGTCGAGTTGCTGGAGGAGGACGTCGGAGCCGTAGTCGCAGAAGTCGCAGCCGCAGTCGGGCACGCGGGCCAGCGACACCGCGGGGTCGCCGAGGGCGATGACGACGTTCGCGACGAGGTCGACGCCGTGGTCATCGGGGACGTAGTCGTTGAAGCCGATGACGAGTTCGGGATTGTCGGGGATTCCGCTCGTGAGCACCTCGGCGTGATCGGCGGACGCGAGGAACGGATCATCGGTCGCCCAGTCGACCTCGGGGTTCTCCCGCTCGCTGCCTCCCCACCGGCGCAGGACGTTGATCCACGCGCGGGCTCGGGCGTGGACGATGTCGAACTTCGCGTGGTCGGTGACGTCGGCCTGATCGTCGGGGCCGTTGACCCGACCCCATTCGAAGTCGGGATTGCGGTGGGGGTCGTCCCACCTCGGCGTGTCGGCTCCGGTGAGGAGGAATTCGTCTTCGACCGCACGGAACATCGCAGCGGCCCGATCGGACACCGGCATCGTCGCGATCGCATGGTTCCACCGCTGGTCAGAGCGGTCATCGAAGGATCGGGCAAGGTTGGTTCTCAGCTCTTGCCACCAGAAAGTCATGGTCCGATCTTAGTCCGGGTTGCGCGTCGGACCGGCGCGGCACTGGGGGAAGCGGTTCCTCAGTCCTGCAGACGCGTCGTGCCCTCATACCCTCCTGAGGTATTCAGCTGCTTCGCGTAGCAGTTGTCGGGGCCGAGACCGTTGGACGAACACCACGACAGCGCGTCCTCGGGATCGTCATAGCCGATGCCGACGATCGTCACCCAGAAATCGTCTTCTTTGAAACTCGCGAAATCCCCTGACCACACCAGTTGTACGCGCGGATATTCCTTCCGCATCTGCTCGTGTTCGGCGAGAATGTCCTTCGGCTCCCACGTCTTTCCCTCGGCTTCGAGTCCGACCTTCTTCGAACTCAGCTGGGGCACCCATTTGCCGTCGAGGTCGGCGACGACGGTCTTCCGATCCGTGGTGACGATCTGGTCGAGCGCCTGCTTCGGATCGGCGGGAAACGAGGGGGACGACTCCGGAGCTTCGGTCGGATCAGCGTCCTCGCTCGGTCCGGCGCTTGGAGCCGTCGAGGCGTCCTCGCCTGCCGGCGCCGTCGTCGCTGCGACAGTGGAGCCCTCGTCACCGTCCCGGTTGAGGAACATCAGGGCGCCGAATCCGATCGCGGCCGCGGCGATGACCGCGAGCACGACGACGGCGGCGATGAGGCCCTTGCTGCGCCGAGGCGGCTGACCGGCGGGTGCGGCGCCGGCGGGTGCGATCCCGGTCGGCAGCTGGTTCGAACCCGGTGGACCCGGCGGGGGTGCCACGCCCGGCGGAGTTCCGGGTCGGGCAGCAGCGTTGGGCGGTGGTGCTCCCGGTGTGGCCGCGTTCGCTGGTGGGGTGGCCGCGTTCGCTGGCCGGGTTCCCGGCGTTCCGGTCGCCGCGGACTGCGAGCGCGGGGGCCGCGCGGGGTTCTGCTCGGCGATGTAGGGCATGCTGGGGCTGTTCGGTTCCGCACTGTCGTTGCCCCAGCCCGTCTCGGCGCTCCGGCCCCAGCCGGTGTCGGTGCTTCCGGTGCCGGAACCTCGGCCCCAGCCGGTGTCGGTCTGCTGACCCCATCCCGAATCGCCGTTCTGGTTCCACGCATTCTCGGCACGAGGATTCTCCGCTTGAGCGCTGCCCGCCGAATCGTCGCGCGGCCATTCGTCGCCGTTGCCCTGGGGAGATTTCGTGCTCATCGGCAGCTCCAGATCACTTGTCGGTCAAAAAGTTCTCTTCACGGAAACTTCCATCGCCATTCTCAGCCTAATATAAGGACATCACTACAACTGAATGGATCGATGGAAACATCGATCTGCTGGGAAACCGATTTCAGACCAGCGGCCACGTCAAGCGCACTGCAGCGACCGGTGTGCGAGAGCAGTCGGAGGACTCCCCATGAGCAGAACGCCCGCATCTCCCCCTTCCGGACACGACGACGATGCCGACCGTCGCCCAGCCACCAAGGACTCAGCCACCAGGCCCGGCTCCCCCTCAGCCGCCGAAGGCGCCGAGGCGGCCAAGAGGACCGGCGAGGCCAAAGGAACCGGCGCGGTCAAGGGGACCGGCGCGGTCAAGGGCGCTGGGGATGAGAAGGCTGCCGCCAGTGCGAAGGGAAGCAGGGCCAACGGAAGCAGTGCGAAGGGAACCAGGGTGCCGGAGGCGACGGACGGAGCCAAAGGCAACGGGGCAGCGAAGTCGACCGGCGACGTCAAAGGCACCGGGGTGCCGAAAGCTGCTGACGAAGCCAAAGGCACCGGCACCGCGAAGTCGACTGACGGCACCAAACGCATCGGGACCGCGAAGTCGACTGACGGATCCAACGGCACCGGGATGCCGAAAACTGCTGACGGATCGAACGGCACTGCGAAGTCGACGGACAAGGTCAGTGCCGCCGGGACAGCGAAGGCAACCAACGACACTCAGGCCGACCAGCCGCCGAAAGGCAGCAGCGCGAGCGCCTCTGCCTCGCCTGACGCCTCTGCCACGCCTGGCGCTGCTGACTCGCCGGGTCAGACTGCCACGCCTGGCACCACTGACTCGCCGGGTGCCGCGGGCACAGACTCGGGCCCCCTCGGCGGCGAGGCAGACGTCCCCACGAAGCCAGGAGCTCCACCGACCAATTCCGCGTCCGAGTCCACCGAGGCGACGGCACAGTATCCGCGCTTCTCTCCGGAGGCTGCGGCGGCGTCCGCAGCCGCAGCGTCCATACCAGGAGCGGCTTCCGCAGCCGCAGCGAACCCGGCCGCCGATCCATATGCGACAACGGACACACCGTCTGCGGCACCAGGAGGGCAGTCTCCCACCCCCGGCACGTCGGGCCAGTTCCATTCACCGGGAGCAGAACAGGGTTCGCCGTACTCAGCCCAGCCCTACCCATCGCAGAGCTCAGAGAGCTCATCGCAGGGATCCCAGCCCTCTCCGCAACCGGGCCAGCCCTCTCCGCAGCCGGGCCAGCCGTATTCCCCGCAGAGCCAGACCTACGCCCAGCAGGGCTCCCCCTACCCATACCAGGGCTCGCCTGACCCGAACCAGGGTTCGCCCTATGCCGGCCAGGGCTCTCCCTATCCAGGTCAGAGTCACCTCGGCGCTCCGAGACCGTCATCGCGCTACACCGCCCCGCTCTCCCAGGGTGCGACGTGGCGGGCGATTCTCCTTCCGCCGGGAATCGCCCTCGCCGCGAGCATCGTCGTCGCGATCATCCTCGCCGCGATCGCCGGTTCGATGTCCGACCTCGACTCGTTCACCGAGTACACGGGCATGAGCACCGACAAGATCGGCTACGCGCTCCCCTTCGTCCTCCTCGCCCTGGCGCTGTTCGGCTCGGCCGCCGTGCGATTCGAGTTCCAGTCCGACGGATTCGCCTCGGCCAGTGGGGACATCGTCCTCTCCGGTGCCCCTCTCATCATCACCGCAGTCGTCCTCGGCACGCTGTGGTGGTTCACCCGGTGGAGCGAGCTGCGCTCCCCCTCCCCCAATCGGGGGTCGACGTGGATTCGCATCGGCATCTCCGCCCTCGCTTTCACCATCGTGCTCTTCGTCCTCCAGCTCATCTTCGCCGCCCGCTTCTCGCTCATGGAGGGCAGCCAGGGCGCCACACTCGAGTTCTCCGCGGTCACCGCGCGATCGTTCTTCCTTCCGCTCCTCGTCGTCATCGCCGTGAGCATGTGGGGTCGCATCGCCGGTCATTTCAAGGGCACCGAGGCGGTCGGAGCGCGATTCCTCCGCTGGGTCGTTCCCGCCGCACTCGTCGCATGGATCCACCTCATCGTCGTGGTCGCGATCATGTCCGTCGTCGCCCTCTTCGTCCTGCCGCTCGGACTCGACGTTCCCGGGCAGCTCGTCCCCCTGACCTTCGTCAACATGGGCCTCATCCTCACCCTGCTCGTCCACCTCGGCGGCCTCACCGCCTCGATGGCCGGCGCGTTCGGCATGGAGTCCGGAAACTTCTCGGAGACACTCACGATCTTCAGCGACGATGTGCCGGGACAGCTGTGGCTGGGGCTCATCGCAGTCACCGTCGCCGTGCTCGCGGCCTCCCTCGTCGCCACGGTCACGCGGCGTCCGTACTGGACCGCGCAGGGTCCCGATCCCCGGCAGTGGAGCACCGCATGGCGAATTCCCCTCGCGTTCGCCGTGGTGTGGGGGCTGCTCTCGGTCCTCGCGCTGCCTCTGCGCGCGGCCCTGCAGGGCTCGGCACAGGCGACGGAGATGTTCGGCGGCATGGGTACGGCTGAAGCCGGCATCGGCGTGCTGGCCTGGTCGTTCCTCATCTTCGCTGTCTGGGGCGGCCTCATCGAGGTGGTCTCGCGCACCCTTGGGCCGAGGCTGGCGCTGACGATGCCCGGTGTCGCGAAGCTCCTCGCCGGGCGCGCTATTCATCCGCACTGGGGACACGCCCTCGGGATGAGCGAACCGCGCTTCCCGCTCATCCACGCCGATGCCGTCGCCGGCGGGTCGACGCCTCCCCCGCCGCCACCGGTGGCACCCGGGTACCCGGCACCGGGCGGTGACGCGGGCGCGCCCGGACAGCCGGGCGCGGTCTCCCCGGCATCCGGTGGCAGCAATCCCGGAGATGCTCACTCCGCCGCGACCACCACCTCGGCGTCGGGGTCACAACCGGCAGGGGCATCCCCCACCGCTGGACAGGACGCGTCTGCGCCCTACGCTTCAGGGGCGGGCCACTACGCGGCCGGGCACGCCGTGTCGGCATCGAGTCAGCAGCCGACCGCCCAGCAGTGGAACAGCAGCGCGGCCCCACCCTCGGGTCCTCCGGCTGGGTATCCCGCGGCCCCGCCGGCCAAGCCCTTCAACCGCAGGAAGGCGACGCTCGTCGGAGTGATCAGTGGGGCGGCGGTCCTCGTCCTCGTCGCAGGGCTGATCGTCGTCACGCAGGTCAACGGCGGAATGTTCGGCCCCGAGGCCACCGTCGAGAAGTATCTGCAGCGCCTCGCCGACGGTGACGCCGAAGGCGCGCTCGAGATCGCCGATGTCGACGTGCCCGCCGAGCAGCGGCAGCTGCTGACGAACGACATCCTCGGCGGCGCCAAGGCCCTGCCGACCGACATCTCCGTCGCCGACGCCGATGTCGCCGATGATCAGGCGCTCGTGTCGGCGACGTTCGACCTCGGCGGGAGCAAGAGCACGACCGAGTTCTCGCTGGTGAAGTCGGGCAAGACCTCGCTCTTCTTCGACGAGTGGACGCTGCAGTCGCCGGAGCTCGCGCCCCTGACTGTGGACACTCCGGGACTGAGCACGGTCAAGGTCAACGGGATCGACGTCGACACGACCGACTCGGCGCTCTCCCTGCCGGCGTTCCCCGCCCTCTACACCGTCGGGTTGGCCGAGAAGAGCGACCTCGTCTCCGCGGATCCGATCGAGGCCCGCACCTTCTTCGGCGGCAGCGTCGAGGATCAGGATCTCGACGCAGGTGATCCCGCGCTGCTCGCGCCCGAGCCGACGGACGCGTTCCGCAGCGAGGTCGACAAGCAGGTCAAGACGCTCGTCGACAGCTGCGCGAAGAAGACGGTTGCTCAGCCCGATGGCTGCCCGTTCGGCTCATACAGCGCCGAGAGCTTCGATGCCACGGATCTCAAGTGGTCGATCTCGTCGTACCCGACCGTCACGGTGTCCGACCCGTCGTCCGATCCGTACTACTACGACGGCGGAATGGGGGCCGGGCCCAACGGCGGTCCGTCGTGGGCGATCACGACGGTCTCCGAGGGCGAGGCGCTGGTGACGGGCAGCTACGACTCGTTCTTCGACGACGGCGGGGCATTCGATGACACGGTGATCTTCTCCGTCGACGGCGTCGCCGAGATCGTCGACGGGAAGGTCGTCATCACCATCAGCGACGGCTACGACTATTGAGATGAGCGGTGGATGTCGTGGTGACCTGGGGCTGCCGTGATGGCCAGTGGCAACAGGGACGGCCCGTCGCCGCACGGACGGCTCGTCACCGTCGGGACGAGCCGTTGCTGCCGGAATGGTCAGCGTTCGGAATGGTCAGCTGTCGGAACGCTCGGCCGCTTGCTGCGAGGGACCGCGCCGGCGACGCCGCGCCTGACCAGGTCAGGCCCTGACCGTCTCCGGCCGTGAGCGCACGCGGGCCTGATCGTGGGCGGTCCCGACCAGTTCCGGGCCCGGACTCAGCCGGGTCAGTTCTTGTCGATGTCGTCGGCCCGGTCGAGCACCTCGGCGAGATCGTTGAGCCATGCTGCGTACCCGTCGTAGGTGAAGGCGCGCTTGTCGTCCCAGGTGCCGGTCTGCCCGGCCTTGACCGTCGGCAGGCTGAGGTAGATCGGATTCGTCTCGAAGTCGGCCGATGCGTCGTGGACGAGGAGGACATCGGCGGGGTAGTCGCTGATCTTCTCCCACGAGACCTCGGCCCATGAGCTGTCGGCGCCGGAGTCGGGTCCCACGAGGGTCACGCCGTCGTCGGCGAGCATCCGAGCGATGCCGAGGTCCTTCGCGGTGTAGATGATGTCGGCGTTGAAGTTCGCGAGGAGCACCGTGAGCCAGTCCTTGTCCGCGGTGACGTCGCGGATGCGCTGCCGTGCCGCATCGAAGTCTCGGCGCTGTGCGGCGATCTCCGTGGAGTCGGTGTCCGCACCGATCGCCTGGGCGACGGCGGCGTACTGGCCGAACATGTCGTCAGGTGTCTGGTCCTGGAGCTTGATCGGGACGAACGGGACGAGCGAGGTGACCTGTTCCTTGAGCTTGTCATCCCACCAGGTCCAGCCGTCACCGGTCTCGTTGCCGTAGGCGACGACGATGTCGGGCATTGTTGCGGCCAGTGCCTCGGTGTCGAGTTCCATGTCGGTGCCGACGACCTTGACGCCCGTGGAGTCGAACGACTTGCCCGGGGATTCGTTCTGCCCGAATCCGAAGACCGCGACGGGAGTGATTCCGTAGGGCGCGAGCGCGGCTGCGGAGTAGAAGTCCATTGCGATGCGCTCAGCCGGTCGGTCGAGGGTGACGGTGACGCCGTCGTAGCCGGCGGGCGAGTAGGAGAAGTTCTTCGCCGAGGATTGAGCGGCACCGGACTCGGACGCCTCGGTGGAGCAGGCGACGAGGGCGAGCGGAGCGAGAGCGGTGAGAGCCAGGAGCTGACGTCGGCGCATGACGACCTTTCGAGAGGGAACGGGAACGAGATCACCGTAGCATCATTGTGGAGAGGCTAACCTAACAAAGATGTTATGCTCGTCGAGTACCAGCCGGACCGCTCCTGCCTGTGCAGGAGGCAGAGGAGAACACGTGTCACGAGCATCCATCGGCGCTTTCGAGGCCACCGTCATCGGCATCGAGGACCTGAGCCCCTCATTCCGCCGCATCACCTTCGGTGGTGACGGCTTGGCGGATTTCGGCACCGACGGGCATCCGCGTGATCTGCGGTTCAAGCTCATCATCCCGCCGGGCGGACTGATCGCTCCGGAGTTCGACCTCCTCGGTTTCTTCGCCGAGCAGGTCGAGGCCGGGAACCCGTGGTACCAGGCGTGGCTGCAGGTCGATGAGGATGTCCGTGGGGCGATGCGCACGTACACCGTCCGCGAGTGGCGCAGCGATGCCCGGGAACTCGTCGTCGACATGGTGCTCCACATCGATGACGACGGCCATTCGGGTCCAGCGGCGACCTGGGCCACGAACGCTGAGATCGGCCACCGACTGCACGTCATCGGCCCGTCCCGTCACCACCAGGGCGCGTATGGCGGCATCGAGTTCGACTGCGGCGATGCCGATCAGATCCTGCTCGCCGGTGATGAGACCGCCGTCCCTGCCATCGCCTCGATCCTCGATTCGCTTAAGGACGGTGCAGTGAGCGGGAAGGCTGTCATCGAGGTTCCGAGCGCGGACGACATTCTCGATCTCACGGCACCCGAGGGTTTCGAGGTCGAGTGGCTGCCGCGCGGCGACGCCGACTTCGGTGCGCTTCTCGAGCCGGCGGTGCGCGAGGCCGTGCGCGCGGAGAACAAAGCCCTCGCCGAGGTGGGGGCATCGGTGTCCGTGGGAGGCGGAGTCGAACTCGAGGATGTCGACATCGACGAGGAGATCCTCTGGGACACGCCTGCCCTGCTCACGCAGGCCGCGAAGAGCAGTTCGAGTGACACCGAGCGCGGCTCCCGCCCGTTCTATGCGTGGATCGCCGGCGAGGCGGGCCCGGTCAAACGACTGCGCCGTTACCTTGTGCAGGAAGTCGGCGTCGACCGCAAACAGGTCGCGTTCATGGGCTACTGGCGACAGGGCAAGGCCGAGGGCTGAGTACGAGCCGAGGACTGAGAACGAATCGTCTCATCGTGGGGCGAGCTCGAGCTGACGGCGCCCCGACGGTCTGGTCGGCTGCGGTGTCGTTCAGGTGGCGGTTCCACAGCCACAGATGGTGATGGTTCCATAGTCGCAGATTTGGTTCGAGCACAGATTGAGTTCGGATACAGATTGGGTTCCGGCACAGATTGGGTTCGGGCACAGTTGTCCCCTCCGATCTCAGTCTGGTGGCCGACTCGCCTCGTTCGCATTCGACCCGTCCGCATTCGACCCGTTGGCACCCGACTCACCCTCACCGGCCTCATCAGGGCGACCCGTGTCGGCGAGGTCGTCGAAGAGGGTGCTCATGATGTCCTCGGCCAGGAACCGGGGATGGAAGACCGGTTCCCGGGCAGGATCGACCGATGCCGGTGGCACCCACGCCGG